>JBDRNN010000090.1:0-6967 GCA_043811145.1 Candidatus Bathyarchaeota archaeon | reverse complement strand
TATCAGGGAGCTTGGGCAGAACGGTTGATTCAAATACTTCCTCTATGTGGTGTCTGACCTCTTCCTGAAGAAGTCTTACAACTTCCTTCTTTGTGAGGTATACATCGCCCTTAGATAGCGTTTTATTCACTAACTTCCATTCCTCAGCATGAAGTACTGAAGCATTCCTAAGATAGTCGGTAAAATGCAATCGAAACCTGTCTAAATGATTCAGGTTGGCAGTAGCTATCTTCCAGTTGAAATCCTCTCTTGCTATTTCAATTATTTTTTCTTCTTTCTCTTGTTCTAGGTTAAGTGAGATTTTTTTTGCCTCAATTAAAGCAAATCTTTTTTGTAAGTAGCTTTCTTCTGCTTTCTTAGTTATGATCATAGCTATCGGGAAAGATAGAATCTCTGCGGTCGCATCTTTTATTTCTCCTTTAAAAATATCTTTATCCTGTCTAATCGATTCTTTTATTCTTTCAACAGCTCTTTCAACGACACAGTCATAGTTAGACTCAGCGAATTCATTTATTTTAAATTCGCCAACAAATTTTTTTGCCCCTTCCATAAAAGGATACTTTGCCATATCTGCCTTTGACACACATTATCCCCAAAAATAAGTTGGCTATTCTAACCGTGGTGCTAGGTAATATGTCAGCTTACCCTTGAGCGGTAGTTCAAAGTCTAACTTAATTGGCTTATCAGTCGAAAACTCTATCGTGGCTATCTTAGAAGAGGCAGCCCCCGCCTTTATCATATCCTCTAAAAAGCTTACGCCATAAAGCGCCTTAACATTGGCATGAGTCTGAAAATCTAGAATAGCCTGATTTGACCTTTCAAACTCGACAACTATATTTCCGGTCTCACCTAAACCCGTTAATACAAGCCTTTCAGGATCAGCCTCAAATTTAACTTGGTCACTAGTAGCCCCAATATCGTTTATAGCATCCCTTAGATAGTCGGCATCCATTTTCACTTTAGCATCCAATGCTAATTTGACTATTGGGACTTCCGTTGTTGATGGCTGAAGCAAAGGCAATGAAAAACGTTTGGTGTACTTTCCCACCATTTTCATAGATAAATGAGCTGTTTGAGGATCATTGGTTAACTCAAGAGTTTCTCCACTCTCAACTCTTCTCATAAACTTTAACATATCTGCAATATCTACACAAAGTTTCAAAGTCTCATCGCAAACGTATTCCTGAAATGAGTCTTTTGGGCTTTCAAAGTCAACCATAGCCACATGAGACGGGTCCATTGCCCTTAAAGTGATTCCCTCAGGAGAAATATCAAAGGTGGCATCTTCTACCAGTGTAGATATAGCGCCCATTAGGTTTTTCCAGTTTCTCGCATCTGCAATCGTTATTTTAAGCATATCATTCACATGAATCTTTAATATTCTCTGAGCTTGATAAAACTTTACAAAATTTAAGTAACTGTAACAATTGGCTTTAGATTAAGAATATTCTCTCCAAGTATCGCCACATTTTGTACATCTAAAGAATTGGGTAGAAGATTCATCGGCTCCTCTTGTTTGAACAAGCCATACATAAGCTTCGTTGTTTCCACATTTTGCGCATTCAACTTTCTCTGTTGGCAAAGTCTTAAGTTTAGCCTCTTTTTCGCCTATAATGAGTACTGGCTCTGTTGGCACTTCAACTTTTTTCGGAACAACCGGTGTATGGGTCTTGTTCTTCGGCCTCACCTTATAGCCACAGTTTGGACATTTTAGCTGTACTTTGGTTGTTTGTTTATCTCCAACTACCAGGATCAATCTCATATTGCACTTAGGACAGAACTCCATCAAAGTTACCTCTTGTAGACGTTGATCTTTGCTTTTGACTTTTACTTCAAACCTTCTGGATCATGAAAATTTTGAACCTTATAAGTCAAACGTATAGTGACATTTAAATCTATTGCCCCTGCAGTTTAATGAATCGCGGTTTTTAGGGCGGAGGCTACTATGTTAGCCACCCTTATAGGTTCGGGGATAGCGCTCCTTGTGGATGCTAACTTCACGATTTCTTTAGCATCCTCTGAATCAATCCCCTGTAGTTGGATGTAAATCGGATCAGCATCCTTCTTTGTCTTCACAGAAATCGGTTCTCCTGCATTTTTTATTAGTTGAAGCTTTCTGTTTCCCCCATTAAGGTTTTTTACAGCATCTCTTAGCATCTCTAAATTATTTCTGCTCTTTAATACCACTATGATGGGCCTATTGAGTTCCTTACATATTTTTGGAGCGTTTACAATGTTAAAACCCGCAAATGTAAGTCCATCCAGCATAACAATCCTTATTTGGTCGTAGTGGCTGGAGGTCTTTATCATTTTAATTATTCTTGTTGTTGAATCAAAGCCGTCAACTCTTACTTTTGTTTTTAAAACCCCATCAAGCCATTCGCCACCTCTAAACACTGCTCCTATAAGATTATTTCTCCTCGCCATTCTCATGGCGGATTTTCCATCATCAATTCCCACTATTCTTATTTCCCGTTTTATTCTCCTAAATTTCGCTACTTTCATTCTCATTTCCCGCTCTTCTCAATTTTTTGAATATGTAAGTGAACGCTTCTGCTGGATCTTCTAGATCTATTAAGGCTTGAATTATCTCTTGGGTGGAGATAATCCCCTTAAATACAGAGTAAATGGACAATGCCTCTCCTGCCCCACCTATGTCATGTCTTGATAGCCTATGAGGTAAGAGAAGTCTAACTCCAGACATCCTAACTGCATCTGCTAAAATTCTATTGCTGACCTTTACTCCGCAAGGTCTATTCTTTCGAATCGAGACAGAGAGGGAATAGACAAAGTTTACGTAGGCATCTCCAAGCTTTGCAAGGTCTTTACTGAGTAAAATCTCTTCAATGGGTTTATTCTCAAAATTTACCATCATCTTTTTTAAAATTTCATCTAAACTTATTTGCTTGTCCAATAGATCAAAACCACCCTGACATTTGGTCGAGTTTACTTAAACTCCTAATGAATTTCAGACGCTCCAGCTTTTCAACCGTGTAATTGCGCTAGCTAGGGCTATGGCATCAACATACTCTGTTAAGGGACCAACCCTAGACGTATCGACATAGAAATATTTTATTCCATAGAGCGGAGCTCCGTGTGATTTTCCACCGCCCAAATGAATCAAAGTCCTGTAAATGAGATTCCCAGCAATGCCGTTAGGTGCAATAATTAAGTTCGCGCCTTCTTTCACAGCTTTCTCTATTAAAATCTCATAGTTTTCTACATCAGTAATTTCTAGTTTTCTAATCTCTTTTACTACATTATCTGCTTCTTCTATCGTTTCATTAACGGATTGCCAGCGGTATGTATCCTCTCTTCTTCCGCCCGACAAAACAGCAATCTTGGGCTTAAGGCCTAAACCTTCAATAAGCTTTAAGCCAGCCGATATTAACATAAGTTTTTCCTCAGTATTTTTTCCCTCATCTATACCAACAGGAGCAAAAAAGAAATCATGGTTCCTGATTGTTGAAAGTAACGCCACCCTGAAAATTCTTGGGGGTTTCAACTGTCTCTTTATCTCTTTGAGGATGTTAGAAGCTTTAATGGAACCTCTTACAACCGCGTCGATACTTCCCTCCTTCAACATTTTTACAAGTTCTTCCTCTGGTTTTGAGGACTCGATAAGTTCGACTTCATTGGTCGAAATCTCCTGCAAATCTTTAGTGCCTCCAACTAAAGTAATCTCAGCAAATCCTTTCTTTACTGCAACCTTTGCAGCCTTCAAAGTTCTCGCTTTATATTCTTTCTCTTCACCAACCCCTAGTCCAATTTTTGCATGTGCCTTCGTACCTGCTGCCCGAACTTTTCTAACAATCATTTCTATCTGCTCGTATTCAGTTTAGGATCGTAAGAATCTACGACCGTAGTCCTATTAATTAGCAAAAGATTAAGGTATATTAAGAATCAGATTAGAAGTGTTAGAAATTGTCCGCTGGAAGCTTATCGAAATTCAACGTAAAAATTGAGGTTAAGGGGTTCGGTGAAGCTAGGGGTGAACTTATTAGATTTCTGGCACCAAGAACTGTTGACAAGATAATAAGTTCATTTCCGCTGGAAGGGAAAGCCTCTCTCTGGAAGGATGAAGTTTATTTCATCACTCCCATAAAAATGGGGTCAGAAAAAGAAAAAAGTAATGTTGAAAGTGGAACCATAGCATACTGGCCTATGGGTGGCGCAATATGCATTTTCTATGGTAAATCTCAGCCATATAGTCCAGTAAACGTTGTTGGTAAGGTAACTGAAAACTTGGAATTGTTTAAATCTGTTAAAAGTGGATCAACAATCACAGTGAAGAAAGCGTGACACGCTTCTAACTTGCTGAGGCAGCCATTTTATAGATTTTTAACCTACCTGAATCGTTTACTCTGTCAATTACACCTTTATTTAATAGCTCTCTCAAAAACTCCTTGGCTGCGCTAACTTTTATACCGCACTGAGAGGATACTGCCGAAGGTGTTATGGCTTTCAACTTTACAATTTCAGGAACCAAGTCCTTATCTTCTTGCTTACTGGACCCTGAAGGCGAGGTTACTTTCTTCCCTGCAGTTGCCTTCGCCTTTTTCTTAGAATCTATATCTTTCTCCTTTACCTTCTGAGCTTTCTCCGCTTGTGCTAGACCCCTTTTCTTAGCTCCACCCATTTTATATCCCTATCTAATTTCAAAATCAACATCGCTTAAAAACTGTTCGTAAACTTTCGGACTTCGGAATCAAAGTTTTTGGTTTTAACGAAATTTTTAAATTGTATTTAAATTTAAATACGTATTGAAATGCCTGTCATAATGAGATTAGTCACTATCAAACTACCTGAGGCTTTAGTTGAAGGGATTGATGAGCTGGTAAAATCCGGAATGTATCCGAGTAGAAGCGCCCTAGTAAGAACAGCAGTTAGAGACTTGGTAAAAAGCGAGCTTTGGGCACGGCAACCACCAAGATAATAGGGCATCAAAAATGTTTCTCTGAAGCCTTCCATGCAAGTTTTCGAATATTGTCAGTCATCTTTGCTTGATCATCATTGTTTATAATCCATCTACCCACTATGAGATACTTTGCTCCATTTTTCACTGCGGGCTCAACTTCGCCGCCCTGTACACCTACCCCTGGTGAATAGATCGGCACATTTTTCCCTACCAATCTATAAACTTGCTTAATTATCCCTGGCCTAGTTGCTCCAACTACAATACCATCAGCACCCCATTTAACAGCCTTTTCAGCAAAAGTCTCATATTGTAATTGGGATCTCCCTGTAGTACTGTCAATCAGGGGTCTTTCATAATTTTCCTTGGCACCCTTATTGCTTAGGTAAACGATTAGAATAACTCCTCTGCCACCTCTTTGTGCTCCCCTAAAAACAGGTTCGAGACCTTCCTCCCATCCTGGTAGGGGCATTGCTGTCAGAGCATCAAATCCTACGTTAAAATAATGTTCAGCTATGAATCTATTAGTGTTGCCAATATCGCTTATCTTGTGATCCATTATAATTGGAAGGTTGAGTTCATGAGCAAGTTTAACAATTTTTTCAACTCCGTCATAAAGGCCAAGCGTTAAAGTCAAGTGTTGGTTAATCTTAACTGCGCAGATTAGATTCGAAAGTTTGTTGAGAATTTTAAAGCTGTCCTTAAGGAGTTTCTCTTGGTGATTTGATTCAAGATCAAGAGCCAACACAATATTTGATTGTTTTGCCTTCGCGTTTTCATGGATCCATTCTTTGAACATAGTCCATATCCTCATTTTTTCATTTTAGTGACATATCTTTCACGTCGATTATTTTGATATAGAAAATTTTTACATCACTTGTGGTTCTGACGCATTCAAATTTTTCGCCCACTATCTTCGACGTAATATATCGAATGAATGGGGCATCAGGAACTTTTCTAAGTTTCAGATAAAAAAGGCTGGAAGGCTATTTGACTCGCAGTTTTGTTCAAATGGGATGCCTACTCCTAGGATATGTCTTCCGTTCCCCCTTACAATGCCCGACTGGTAATGTAGTATAATCCTTCGAAGCTATCAAAAATAGAAGCTGCCCGATAAAACTTAAATTATTGATTAGGCTGAAATCAGAGTTACAGTTCTAATTATTCCAGAAATTTTCCTCATCTCAGTAACTACCTCATCTAAATCCTTTAGTGAAGATGATTCTAACCTTGCAACTACGTCGAATTCCCCATAGACAGTTCGGGACTCGGTAACTCCTTTTATATTTTCAAGAGCAGTTCTTACATCATATTCTTTCCCTATGTCTGTTACTAAAAGAACATAAACACAAACTGACATTCCAAATCCTCCATTCTATTGATAATATTATCCCCTTTAAAATCTTCCTGTTTACGATTACAGTTGTTTCCTCACAGAAAGGTTTAAATTTAGAATAATATTTTCTTCAAGAAGGGTTCTTTGTCTTCGAAAACTAAGCCTGAAAAGGTGGATAAACATGCAATCTTGGCTTTAGCTGATGGTTCTGTTTTTAAGGGGATCGGTTTTGGTGCAGAGAGGAAAATTACAGGAGAGGTTGTCTTTAATACAGGCATGGTTGGGTACCCTGAGTCTATAACAGACCCCTCGTATAATGGTCAGATTTTAACTCAAACATATCCCCTAATCGGAAACTACGGTGTTTGTCCCAAACATTTTGAGTCAGACAGCCCAAAGATTGAGGGTTTTGCAATAAGAGAACTTTGCAGAGAACCAAGTCATTGGGCATCTAAAAAGAGCCTAGACGAATGGTTAACGGAGTCTGGGATCCCTGGAATTGAAGGCATTGATACTAGAATGCTAACAAAGAAACTAAGAATTTATGGGGTTATGTTAGGACTTCTCTGGGTTTATCCTAAAAATGACGGTCCCTCAAAAGATGAGGTTCTTAACGAGGTTAAAAATATTCCCGACCCAAATAAAACCGATTTAGCTAAGGAGGTAGCTACAGAAAGGATAATTCGACATGATATTGGAGGCAAATATAATGTTGC
>JBDRNN010000089.1:0-2069 GCA_043811145.1 Candidatus Bathyarchaeota archaeon | reverse complement strand
CCAAGATGCTTTGCAGCTTTAACAACTTCTTTAGGGGATACATCTTCACCAATTATCAGTTTTCTATTCTCTTTTGATAAGAGAGAGAATTCATAATTTTGACAGTTTTTGCATCTAAAATTGCACCCCACAGTTGCAACTGAGTAGGATTCTGAGCCGGGATAGAAATGGAAAAGGGGTTTCTTCTCTATTGGGTCAACAGCTCGCGAGACTGCTTTGCCATATACTAAACTGTAAAGCACACCGTCTAAGTTTTCTCTAACTCCGCATATACCTCTTTTTTTCTCGGGAATTTTGCAGTGGTGAGGACATAAATAACAATGAACCATGTTCTTATTCAATTTCTCATAAAACATGGCCTCTTTCATGATGAATCAAAGTTATCAGAGCAATAGCGTTAGAAGAGCTTTTTCCTTTTTAACCTTCTTCATTAAATATTCCAATCATTAACAAAGTAAGGAGTAGGTAGGTCTTATGAGCACGATCTGCAAACGCCCATGGACTGTTGTGGCAGCCTGTTTCATTTCTATTATGATCTGGATGATCAATTACGTTTCCTACTCTTCGATCCTACCGTTCATAAAAGGAGATTTAGGGCTAACATATACAGAAGTCGGTCTAATTGCCTCTTCTTTTGTTATAGGCTATGCCGTAGGGCAGATACCTTGGGGACACTTTGCCGACAAGTTTGGAAGCAGAATTGTTATTACAGTGGGTTTAGTAGGTTTATCTCTCACCACCATAATGTTTGGCATCTCCAACAACATTATAGAGATAACTATATGGCGCATAGCAGCGGGCTTCCTGGGTGCAGCAATATTCGTACCATCCGTGAAGATTATTTCTGGATGCTTTTTCAAGGAGCGTAGGTCCTTGGCAATAGCAATTTTTACAATAGGTGCCAATGTCGGTGGCATAATAATACCCCTGGTAGCACTTAGCTTAGGCTTAGAGGTGGGCTGGCGTCTAAGTATCAGTCTCATAGCACTTATGAGCCTTCTAGGCATCATTCCAGTCTGGCTCTTACTTAAACAAGCAAAAGTTAAAAAAACCTTAAAGAGAAGAGTAAAATTTACCGAATTTCTACGCAGGGTTGATTTCTGGATCTTAGGTTACGCGCATTTCGTCCGGTTAGGCATCATTTTCACCATTATCTCATGGATGCCAACATTTATGTTCGAAGCACGCAATTTTGACGCCATATCCGCGGGTTTCTCCATCCCAGTTATAAGTATAGTTGGTGCACTTGCCGTCGTAATAGGTGGCTTACTGTCGAGGAAAGTTGAGAACAAGAGGATTATAATAAGCTCTTTCATAGCACTCGCTCCAGTTTTTTACTTGTTCAGCGTTTCTGGGGAACCTGAACTCACTTGGACATTAGTAGTCTTGAGTGGCATACTATCAGCCCTTTACATGGGACCCATGTGGACTATCTCATCGTTAAAGGCACCAGTCGGACAGGAAGGTGTGATTTCAGGATACTATAACACAATAGGAGCAACTGGCGGGTTGGCTATGCCGCTCATACTTGGTTATGCCAAAGACCTCACTGGTTTCTTCGCACCTGGATGGTTTGTTATAGCTACATTTTGTGGTTTAGCTGCAGTACTGACCATTTTCCTAAGAAAATAAACATGATACATTACTTGCTGTTCGTGAGGAACAGTTAACCCAGTTTCACATTCCACTCTATCTTAAAACGATTTCCACACTGAGGGCAGAAAAGTATTGCTTCATAGTCTTTCTTCGCTTTAACAAAGGATACATGGAAGCCGCGGTTATAACCGCAGCTACCACAAACATGGAAATCTTTTACAATATTTTTATTGATTGATTTTATGCGGACAGATTTCTGTTGGTTACGACTTCTTTCTTTTCCTGGCATATGACTCACTACGGTTTTTATCTAATCTATACCTTAAAAAACATGAACTTGCTTCTTTTAAACACGGGTATATGCATTGAAAGTCTTAATCCTTGCAGGAGGTTATGCCAGGCGACTACTTCCTTTAACAGAGAATAAACCAAAACCTTTGCTTCCCGTACGTGGTAGACCAATCATTGACTAC
>JBDRNN010000088.1:0-6778 GCA_043811145.1 Candidatus Bathyarchaeota archaeon | reverse complement strand
TATATCCAGATCTATCTGTCTGCCTTTATGTTCGCCTTCCTGGATAACCTCTATTACAGGCGAGGGAATATGGTAAACTCCCTTATGAAGCACTACTTTATCAGCCCAAAGACCACCCATGCTTTCAACTAAACTTTTATGTTTTTCGTCAAGCTGCACGTAAATGTCGATGTCGCTGTAGGGCTTGCAGGTTCCAACAACACGGCTTTTAAACACAAAAACTTCAGTAGCCGTCAAATTCTCACAATACAAAAAGGCATCCACAGAATCACGGATTTTCTGTTTGTTCCGTTTAACAACATCAAGACAAGTTTGGCATGACATAATCCGCTATCACTTCTTCTATGTACAATGGAAAATCCTTGAATCTCCACTCTCTTAAATACGTGGGAAGATGCTTGTTGTAGCTACCTGGCAAAGTTGACGCTTCGAAAAGAAAATATTTAAGTCCAAAAGTGTCCTGCGTCGGTTTAGTCTGGTCGAAAAAATGAACGTTTACTCCAGGCTTAAAGATGCCAAGCTGCCGTAACAACTGAAAACCTATCTTATTTTGCTGTAGCTGCTCCTTTATTGTTATGCAGTTTCCACTTCCCCACCACCCACTCTTAAAATACTGTTGCACCAAAACGTGTTCTCCCTCTTGAATTGCTCGTGGATGAGGTTTCAAGCAGAAGTGCCCTCGGATGTAAGTGTTTAACGGTTGAGTTCCCCATTTCTTGTGTATAGCACCATGCTTTGAGTGTTCGCTATGAACACCAAAAAGCACCTCGTATCTAGGGAGCCACTTAGGATTTTCGGGTGAATCCCAATAAAACGGGTACAACGGCACTTCACCTTTAAAAATGACTTCTGGAACCGCGATTTTCGTTGAAAGCATCCAAATATCTATTCTTTCGTCCAAGTCTTTAAATTTTAGGTTGAACGGCAATTCACCCTCTAAAAAATGATTCTGTGGAAAAACAATATCCATTACGCATCTTCCCATGGCTTGTATGGTTTTCCCCTCATGAAAAGCCGTTTTCTGAATTGAAGCCAAATTAAGGGTTCATTCACAAGACCAGCACTACGTTCTACAATGGTGGCATACCACCCGTTTTCTTCAAAAAACTTTAGAACACTGGCGCCTTGATCAAGAATGTTAGTTCCTAACATATATTTTGCTACATGAAAGTCGTTTTCGTGTCCTGAATCGGGATAAGGCAAAATAACAAACAGCCGTCCATTAGAGTTGATAACGCGCCAAAACTCCTGTAACAGTTTCGCAGGGTAATATGAGTGTTCAATCGTGTGAAACGAGCATACACAGTCAAAAGCCTCATCTTTGAATGGCAGCCAATGCATATCTCATTTCACACCCCCATAAAAAAAGTTGTGGTCTGTTGTTGTATTAACGAATTTGGAGCTTAAGTCAATTCCAGCTAGATACTTGAACCCCATACCCTTTAAGTTGTTTAGCGCCGCCCCGCCTTGACAAGCACAATCTAGAATCGTTTTGTTTCTATCAATATTTGCGAATTTCTCTAGAATAAACCGAGTATTATCATTAATCTTTTTTTCAGGAGGTTTTTGGTCCGAAACATGCGCTTCAATTTTAAGAGGGCTAAGTTTGTTGCTCTCCAGCGTCATTGGCTTGTGATGCTTCGCTAAAGGCGCTATTGGAGCTGCGACATACGACTCGTCAACTTGGTTATGAACATAATCTATGTATTTTGGAATAATGTCACTTGGCTTTTTAACTTTGTAGTAGCTCAGTTGATGAACCACCAATCTTCATATTCGTGGCTGAAAGACACATTGTTTTTTTGGCAATAGGTAGTAACGGCCTTGTAGACTTCATCTGAATCCGGCGAGGGAGAATCCGGATGAAAATCGTGCCCTGATATCACGCCGCCTTTCTTCACTATGTTCCTAGCTACCGCAATATCTTTAAGTACATAGTCGCAGGCGTGGTTGCCGTCAATATAGATGAAATCTAACGGTTCAATGTCCTTGATGGTGCAAACCTCGAAAAACTTGTTTATCCAAGCTATTCTACTTTCGAATGGAGACAACAATTGTTGTGCTTGATATTTTATTAGTCTCAAGTCTTTAGGCCAATAAAGACGGTCTTTCGCCCTCGTACTAGTCCAATCCGGATAATGCTCGTATGGATCTACAAGATACAGCAATCTAAGGTTAGGCATACACTTGAGAATATGTAACGCATTTGTTCCTCTGGCAACGCCGACTTCAGCGCCTACGACACTTTGGCCTTCAAACTTTTCTCGGATAAAAACCAAAGCTTTCCTTTCCATCAGTATAATTCCTCTAGTTTTCTGTTTCTCATTTCGCGTAGGTTAAACTGCGGATTATTTCTGAATCGTATTTTCTCTTTGAACAGTAGGTTTTGAACGTACTTTTCATTGCTGAAGTGCATCTTACCATCCATAAGCATAAGCTCGTTATTCTTGAAATCGAAGATGGTGTTTGCGCCTTTATGATGCTCATCGCTAACGTGGATAACATAACATTTCTTATCCAGTAGCAGCTTGGCTCCTGCCCTCTGCAAACAAACAGTAGTGAAACTGTCTTCGCTCCCCATTTGACCGCAAAACTCTTCGGGAAACCCGTTGATTTTAAGCACATATTCTGTTCGGATACTCATGTTTGTTCCGTAAAGCCAGCCAATAGGAAGTATGTGGTACTCAACGTTTTTTCCAGCTTCAAAATCTGGAACCATAATCACGTCTCTTTTGAGGTCCCCACGATAATCCTTTATGAATGTTTTATCTCCCTTTTTTTCTACGTGAGGACAATGCTTATTTGCAACTTGGCAGGGACCGCACCTTTCATCGTTTTGTTGTTTCGGGAACCAATTTAAATGCCCTACTTCAGCGTAGCGATCTCGGTACTCCTGTAAAGCTTTAGAAGAATAAGTGCCGTGAGACATCCCCGCCATTCCATCAAAACCAGCTTCAAAAACTTTAACGTGGCAACTAAGCCAGTCTGGTGGAAACCAAACATTATCATCATGCCATACTATGAGGTTTCCTTGAGAGTGAATAACACCTGTGTTACGCGCAGAAGAAAGACCAGGGCGGGTTCCAAACTTTTCTTCTTCACTGTGGAACCAAGGCTTATCCTTCACGTAAACTATTGGAAAAGAGTAGTTTTTAAACAGTTTTTCAACTTCGTCTTTTCGCGTGTCATAAAGCGCGTCAATGATAACATACTCAAAATCCTTGAATGTTTGTGTTTCTAAGCTATCTAGCATCTGCTTCCATCGGGGAACTGGACGGATTGTACACATGTTTACGCTTACCAGAGGACCCAACTTAGTTACCTGTCTCCTATAGTTTTCTGGCTCTCATCTCGCACAAGTTGAAGTGAGGGTTATTTCGGAAACGTTCTTTTTCTTTGGAAAGCAGGTCTTCCACAAACTTTTCGTTGCTGAAATGCATTTTCCCGTCCTTTAACATAATCTCCGTGTTTTTGAAATTATACATTTTGTTGAAGTCGTCGTGCCTTCCATCATCATAGTGAATAACATGGCTTCCCTTATCTAACACAAGTTTAGCGTTGCTCCTTTGAAGACACACAGATACAAAACTGTCTTCGCTCCCCATTTCTCCGCAAAACTCTTCTGGAAACCCGTTAATCTTGAGAACAAACTTTGTCCTGATACTTGCGTTGCCACAGTAAAACCACCCAAGGGGAAGCATGTTGTACGTGGTAGAGTCTCCTAGAGCCCTAATGTAGTTTTCACTGTAGCTTTCGCGGTAGTCTTTTATGAGAGTTAACACGCCCATTCGTTCTACGTGGCAACAAGGTGTATCTTGAACGTTACATGGAATACAACGGCCATCCGGATATTTACCATCAACAAAATAGTGTTCCCCATATTTTCTTAAGCCCTCCGCATCATAGAATCTATGTTGCAGCCCTGCCATGCCGTCAAACCCTGCATTAAAAGCTTTAACATGACGACTAAGCCAGTCAGGAGGAACCCAAGTGTTATCGTCCATTATGGCGAGAAGTTCGCCTCTTGCATGGATAACGCCTGTGTTTCTTGCAGAAGCGATGCCTGGTCTCTTTCCACTTTGCACTTCTTCACTGTGAAACCAAGGCTTATCCTTCACGTAAGTTATGGGAAAAGAACAGCCCTTTAAAACGTGTTTAACCTGGTCTTTTCGTTTGTCATATAATCCGTCTACGATGACTAACTCGAAGTCTTGAAAGTTTTGATGCCTCAAACCACGTAACATTATTTTCCATTGTGGATTAGGACGAATTGTACACATGATAACGCTGACTAAAGGCACCATTTTAATTCCTCCTGCCGCAGAAGCATAATACCGGGTAGTTTCCTGTTATATACTCAAAACACTCAATACAAAAATACTGTTCAAGCAGTTTCCGCAACCCGCTTCTCGAAAACCTTCTTAAATGCTCAGGGTTCATGTGGTTTTTTCCATGGATTTCATCAGGAACCGTTACAACAATTCGTCCATTAGGCTTCAAAACCCGCGCAATCTCAGCTAAAACCACTTCAGGATAAAGAACATGTTCTAGAAGTTCAGAAGCTATAACAGTGTCAAAAGCCTGTGTGAAAGGAAGATTTTCGGCGATTGCTTGAACGAAAGTTACAAAGAAACTCCAGTGTTTAGCTGCTTTCAACCTACGAATAGAAATGTCCACACCAACCCCCCCTCCACATCTACTTAGCATATAACCACTGTCACTCCCAACATCTAATATTTCACCTTCGGTGCATGAAAGAATAAAATCTATTCTTTTCAACTGTTCAGGCTGCGGAGCTGGAAGACCAAACGGTGCCATAGGACCGTTCTTCATAATGTTGTCTGCATGAAGCTTACTCGAAGTGATGTACGCCTCCTGATACTCTTTAAGAGACACTTATAATTTCTCCAATTTTTCATATTTTTTCAAGAACCAGAACGGTATTCAGTAGCCAATTTCTAACGTACCCTGGACTTAGCAAGCCGTAAAAATAGTTCGTCATGTCGCGCCTCAACATCCAGTCTTCATGGTCAAACTGGTCAAGCCAGAAGTCTGCCGGTTGAACAGTCACATGACCTGCCCATGTTCGCCCATCCTCCACTAATGGAATAGGCTCCCCCTTCTTCAGGATGTAACCTTTCTCTTTTACGCCGTCAACAGTTGCGATTTCAAGGAAACACCATTTCCGGGCTACACGGAACATTTCAGAAACCGCGAACTCTAAATCAGATGTGCATAATCTTATGACAGTTGGCACACAAGAGTTGCAGTTGTCCCCAATCTTCGTCATATATCCAATGTTGTCTTCGTTCTTTTCTTCCATTGATATGATGGACTTCAAAAGTTCGTTTATCCGTGTTTCCACAATTTTCGCATTTATATCCTTTGAGTTCAAAGAATTTATTTTTTCTTTCTGTATAGTATCTTCTAGAATATCTGAGACGAACTGGTTGATATTTTGCCAAAAATTCTTTATATTCCTCTGGGTGTTCACTGAAGTATTCTTTACGCTTTCGATATAACTCGCTAGCTTGTTGTTGAGCCTTTTCTTTATTATTTTCTCTCCATTTACGCGTTCTTTCAGTGTGTTGTCTTTTTCGTTTTTCCCATCTTTCAGGGTCTCTTTTAAGCTTTTCATATGCACGTTTAGCGGCTTCATTTTGTCTTTTTTTCCAGCCTTTCGGATCAAGTCTTTTTTGCTTTTCTCTCCAAGCCCGTGTGTATGCGTATTGTTTCTCTCTATATGTGGGGTCTTCCCTACTTTTTCTTTGATGTTCTCTCCAATATTTGCGCTTACGGCTAACGTCAGTGGACACAAACCATTCCTTCTTTGTGAACAACTATAACATTTAAGATATATAAGACTTCTAACATCACGAGGCAAATAAGGAAAATCAAGGTAAATATGCTCCCAAAGGTCAAGAGATATCGTCAAATCGAAGCTGTTATCTGGGTAAGGCCAAAGTTTAGTAGCGTCGTGGGCAACAATCCAATCCTTTTTGCATTTGTTGAATCTTCCTTCTCCGACAGCGAATTTGGACCAATCGAAACCAAAAGCTTCAATCCCAGCATCGCGGGCATAAGCTACCATAGCGCCACGTCCACAACCAACATCTAACATGTTTTTTGGCTTGAACAGTTTTTTCCAAGCATCAATAATAAGGTTAGCACCGTTGATTATCCCTTCGGGATTGCGGTAGCCCCAATACTCCACGGACCCGTCTGGTCGCGTAAACTTCTTTCCCTTCGAATCCGCAAAATATTCATGATCGTACCAATCTTCAGTGAACTCTTTCATTTCGTTTTTCTACCGATAACCTTATTTGCCGTAATATAATATAATGGTTTCCGTTGGTAAACTATGGGTAGAGAGAAGCTAGTTAAATTGAGCGATGAAGAACTCGAAAAGTTGCTCGAAGCTAAAAAACTGGTAAAACTCTACGGCATCTCCACTTTTTCCAAGAAAGCTCAAGCGACGCTAAAAAACAACGCTTTAGGAGATTACGTCTATTTAGGTAGCCAACTCATTATCGAACATATAAAAGAACATTTTACAGTTGGAGAATCTTAAAATGCTTAAAATTCTTTGGAACAGCGACAGAATGATTGGTGAAGGAACTTCAGCGTACAAAAATATTAGTTTCGAAACCTGCACTAGATTAAGCAGAGAAGGTCTTGCACACGTCGCGCATATCCCAATGGGAAGTGCCAATCGCATGGGAGAATCTTACCATGAAAAAGTGTTGATTACTATGAGTGGCGACAACCCCTGGAACGA
>JBDRNN010000087.1:0-3646 GCA_043811145.1 Candidatus Bathyarchaeota archaeon | reverse complement strand
GCTAGGTTTAACAAGTATCGAGAAAATCTCTCGGATGTTTTTTCCCAACTACATCTCAATAAAAACATGGATAAACCAATTGAAGAGGTTGTCAATTTGGCTGAAAGATATTTCGAGGATGCAAAGTATTTTAGAGATAAGGGTGAAATAACAACGGCACTTATATCCCTTTCATATTGCGAAGGTCTCTTAGATGGTTTAAGGCTTTTAAATCATGTTAATTTTAGGTGGAAGGAGAGATAAGTATCAAAAATGACCGAACATAAAAAAATAGTATTGGCCTCGGGGGTTTTTGATCTAATACATTATGGGCATGTTAAGTTTTTAGAAAGAGCTAAGAAGAAAGGTGGAAAAAACGCTGAATTATTTGTTGTTGTAGCTCGAGATTCATACGTAAAAAGGTCAAAGGGTGAATATCCAATTCTCCCCGAGGAAGAGAGGAGAGCTCTTGTTGAATCGCTCAAACCTGTGGACAAAGCATTTCTAGGCTATGAAAAAATGAACATGTCAAAGATTATAGAAACAAATACGCCCGACGTTATAGCCCTCGGATATGACCAGCATAAAATTGAACAAAATGTTAAAGCTTTAGTCAATCAGAAGGGCTACAATGTTAAAGTTGTCAGAATTGAACGATTTGGGAGAGATCTTGACAGCTCATCTCAAATAAAGCATAAAATAGCCTCAAACACGAAATAAAAGTTTTAAACGGAGATTTTCACGCGTACAATTTCGTTATCCTTCAGTTTCAATTTGTCCCTGAGATAGAAGGGAGCTATTACCTCTAGCACTGAGGGATCATAGTGGGTTCTCTGAATTAAAACTACAGCTCCCTTTACTTCATTGTTAACAACTGCACGAAAACTTCTCAAGCCTCCATAGGTTCTATTTCCGTTGCTAAAGCCCTCTATAAGGATTCCAGGATACGTTTCAAGTTCCTTCCGTGATGTAAGATGGGTTGTTTTTACAAGTTTAAGATTAAGAGTACCTGGATAAGGGTCGAATCCTAATCTGTCCTTGAACTGTCTCATGTATCCCCCCTTCGAGATGTAGTAAGCGCCCTCCCCCAGCCCTGTGAACAACTTACCTTCGATAACAATTAATTGAGGTTTTTTCGCTTTGAGAATGGAAGTTAGGGTAGTGTAAACTTTCGTTAATTCTTCTACACCTTTAGTCGTTAATCTCAGATTTTCACCGCGGAAAACTATTTTCCGTTCAATGAAACCTTCGTCAGAAAGCTCCTTTAACCATCTTGAAACTGTTTGCTGGGCGCAGTCAAGTTCTTTGGCAAGCATTGTAGTGGAGGTAAATATGGGTTCGGTTCGGATACCCCCTTCAACCAATTTAAAGAGAATAAACCATTGATTAGACTTCATGTCCAGTCAGACCCTATACTTGAAAACAGGTAACTACTTATGAATGTTATCTCAGTTCATTTTTCCCTTTTTCTTCTGACAGTCTATGAGCTACCCTTAGCGGTTCAGGAAGCTTTCCGTTCCTAAAACAACAAAGGGTAATATCCACCGCTCTTTCTAAGCTAATCATATTTCCAATACTAACATAAACAGGCTTCTTTTCAGGCTTTACGTAGAGGGCAACTCCAACAGTTCTGTTGTCGTAGATCACAGAGGCTGTTTTCCCTCTTCGTGGGCCTGCCTCGCCACAAAGCAAACTTTTAGTAACCCCTATGGTCGGTAGCTTAAGAACAACTCCAACATGAGAGGCTAAACCACATCCGTAGGGATGAGCTATGCCCTGTCCGTTAACAAACATGACATCCGGGTGAATCTTAATTCTTTTAAATGCTTCAAAAATAGCGGGGCCCTCCCTGAAGGATAAAAGTGTAGGAAAGTAGGGAAGCATAATCTTTGATTTCACGGTCTGTGTTTCCAAAACATTCATGTCTGCGTAGCTTAAAACTGCGATGGATGCGAAGGCAAAATTCTCTTTATATGCGACATCAGCACCAGCCACATTCTGGAGCTCTTTGGGAAGTTTATCCTTAACTAAAATCTGTTTTGCGAGGTTTATCTGCTGCTGTCTAGCCTTATCAACATCAAAGTTTTTAGAAACCTTCAGCCTTCGCAGAGCTTCAGTTAACATAAATCCGAAGATCCCTTATCTTTCTAAAGTTTAATCTTGGTATCTTTCACTTCATTTCGTATCAGCATCTACTAACTCTTTTCTCAAAATTCTTTAGGGATTCCTCTAAAAGTTTTCTCCTGGACTCTATGATGACATCGCCCCTAGTAGCCTCGACAAGGTGTCTGGCCACGTCACATTTTCTTCGCAATCCATGTAGAAATGAAAAAACATATTCATCCAGAATTATTAGCTCTCCGTAGACCTCTTCCATAATTTTAAGGCAGCGCTCAGCCTCCTCAACAGCTCCCTTCCTGATGGAGTCTAAAACTCTCCTACGAAGCTCACCCACAACATCTGCTAATCCTAAAACATAAGCGTTTGAAGGAACTCCAATCTCCTCAGGTGTTAAAAACACGTTGTTCTTCTGCAATTTTAACATAAGTGCCGCTTCAGCAAACTCTTGAAATGCAGCAAATAATGCTCCACTGCTCTTAAGCTCCAAAGCTCCTTCCAAATCCTTATTCGTTGCCTCCAGTAATCTCCGAGCTTCCGTTAACAGTTTCTTTGCCTCTACAAGTTTGTCTTGATGAGTGAGCATTATGGACCTTTTGGAGAGACGAGTTATCTTCCTTGAGTTGTTTAACATTTTTTCTCTCAGTGTACTTTTAGCCTTTAATTCCTTTCGAATTTTTTGGAGATTTTTCTTTAATGACAAGTTTTTCACTTCAGCCTATCTAATTTTAATAGATTTATCTAATCGGCTTAACAGTACAACCCGGCTTTCCGGGGACTCGTTGATAATTTTATATCCTGTTAAACCACTTAGCTTTTGTGAGAAAAGCTTAATCTCTCTGTGAGTTGGCATGTCTTCCAAGCTGAGTCGTCTCCTAGAAAAGCCTACACACATATAGGATTTGGCCTCTACATAGGTGCTTCCAGATTCGGAAACAAGCTTCGCGTATCCTTCTGGATTCTTTAGGTTGAGATTCTTTATGAGTGTAAGCCTGATCACAGTAGGACACTTGAAACTTTTCAGGATTTTCAAAGATTCTTTGACTCGATGCCATGCCCTCGGTATTTGCGGTCTGCAGGTTTTTCTGAAAGTTTTTTCATCGGGAGCATATAGTGAGACATAAAGTTGGCTTGGTTCTCTGGAAATGTTACTGAGAGCGGTGGGTATGGTTCCACTTGTCACGAGGAAGGTTGTCATGTTTCGTTTATGAAACTCTTGGATAAGGTCACCTAACCTTCGATAGAGTGTAGGTTCACCGGTTAGACTTATGGCTGCGTGATTGGGATTCAATGTCTCTATATATTTTTTTGCTGCAATTTCCTCGTGGGCTTTATATCCTGATAAAATTCTTCTCTGAGCCTTTATAGATTCCTCAACTATGAATGATGGATCATCCCTTCCTTTCATTCTAACTTCATCAGTCTTTACACCAATATCATCTGGTTGAACTCGCCAACAGAATAGGCATCTCATTGTGCAATGAAACGCTGTCGGCGTCATTTGGAGGCATCTATGGCTGGATATACCGTAAAATTTTTGCTTATAGCA
>JBDRNN010000086.1:0-4964 GCA_043811145.1 Candidatus Bathyarchaeota archaeon | reverse complement strand
CCTCTGGCCTTCAAAGTAACCTCTTTAGCGTTGAACCCGGTGAAACTTGTTATAATCCCCAACACGTACTCCATCGGGGGCTTTCTCCCCCCACGTATATGACGTTTGGTTCTCTAGACAAAATCTAACTTCCTCTTGTCGGTGTTGACAAAGATAATAGGCGAACTTCACTTTCAAACACCACTAACATTCTCTAATAATTCCCACACACGTACACAGCGTACTTGTATAGTAGCTACACGTGACTGATGTCATTGTTAGCATTATCCCTTACAATTGCGATCATCATGTACGAACGTAGAATACAAAATATGATCTATGCGCCAACCTTCTTTAGTCTAGCAATCTTCTTCCGCTTTCTCTTCTCTTTCCTTTCCCTTTTCGTTAGAGGCTTAGGTCTCCCTTCAGCCTCCATAAACCTCTTTTCTTTCTTTTCACCTTTTTTCTTGCCCATTATATCGCCTCAATTCAGTCACCCTTCCTTAGAGTATAAATGTGCGTGGTCCATTCCCAGTCGTCCAAATTCGCACTCACTTCCTTTCTCATTTGATTTGTCGTTGACGCCAGATGTTGTAAGGACGTTGCCTCCAGCATTAAACACTCCCCTTGATTGTCTCTTCATCTTGACGCGCGTGGATCACTTACATCCAAGGAGTGCCATAAGACTCCTCTGATCTTCGGGCGATCTCATCCAGCTTCTCACGCAACATACGATTCCAATCTAATAAGAGACGCCTCCTCGTATATAGTATTTTTAAGGAGCATTCTTGGCTGTCAGCACGTTTATTAATAGCGCTATAGACTTGACCTAAGAGCGCTAATTTTGGAGGACAAAGCTATGAGCGAAGAGGAAGAAGATGAGGAAGAGGAACTAGAAGAAGATTGGTAGGGCATTAAGTGTGGAACCAAGCTCTACGGAGCCCTATAGACGCGGAAACAATGCCTTGTTTTTAATCTAAAAACCTTTGAAGGAGGTGACAGACAAATGGCCAAGTGCCCGACCTGTGAAAAAGAAGTTGAAACGCCGATAAATGAGTGGGATATGGGCAGGAACAAAAAGATACATGTTAAGCAGTACGAGTGCTGCGGGAAAAGGTTCCGTGAATACGGAAAGAAGGTTTAGGAGCTGTGGATGGAATAATTCTAACATTTCAACGCTCACAGAACTTTTATCTGTTCAATTTTTCGGGTTAGGGTCTCAACGATCCGGTCGTTGTTGAGGTACATCATTGGTTTGTTGCAGGTGGGACATTTAAAGAGAAGCTCAAGCGCCTCTTCGAAGGGGAATTGCTTGCAGCCTGACGTTTGGCAGGTGTAGAATATGTGGCTTTTCTCGTATTCAAGCCGCGTTTCCAATTTTTCTAGAACATGTCTCTTTTGGTTTAGGATAAAGCCCACCAGCTGGTCTGGTTGGAGTCTCCAGTTGAAGATAAACCAGCCTGTTTCTTTGTCGCGGGACCGCCTGAGAGCCACGAGGGAGTGGTCATAGAGCCTGTAGAGTGTCTTGCGCACAATGTTGAGGCGTATTTGGGTTTTATTCGCTATGTCATTATCTGTGATCTCGTGAACCTCTTTGAGGGTCTCAACTACTCTAACAGCATCCTCTCCGAACAACGCAACGACCTTCTTTAGCGTCTCGTTATCCACAAGGAACAGTTTTGAACCGCCTCCGCTTAGACAACGCGCAGACGAGCTCCGCCAGAAGAAAACATCCGGAATACCACTCTCGAATTTCCATTCGCTAGCCTCTGCTTCCCCGTATATCACCCTAATGGATGTGGACTCTCCAAGCCCTTTTCGGAACTCTTTTGCTCCCTTACTTAGTAGCGCTCAAGGCGATTAACCCTTTCCATCCTAAGAAAGCTATAAAATGCGCGCGCAGAGCTACTTTATACCTTTATGGTAGTTACAAAATTCGGCTATTTTAAAACACTAAAAAGATTGAGCTAACCGTGGCGCGCTCGTCCTTGTTTTATTCAAAAAGTGTGTGGAAACCTTTATGTCTGCGGCTGGACATTTACATTCTAATAATTGGAAGTTTACTTTTTTCAATTATAGCGCACAGCAAATAGAGGTGATTGTAACGTTCCAAAAACCTATGTTTGAAGTTAAATGTACCGATTGCGGTAATGCGGCTACGGTTCCTTTCAAGCCTACTCCAGGCAAACCCGTTTACTGCAGGACATGCTTCTCGAAACACATGACCAACCGGTCAGAGAGTGCCGGCAGTAACAACGCAGATTTTGCCCCGAAACAGGCTTGGGCACGACGAAGAGACAACGGGCAAGCAAAGAAAGAGGAAGAGGCTATCAGTATTTTCAAACGCCTCTAGAATCGTATCTGAAATTGAAAGGAGTTGCGCCGCAGCCTTCCCGGCCTGCGGTTTGAGAAAATTTTGTGAGGAATGATTTTGTGAGAATAATTGAAGGGTGGAAGAAAATCGACAATGAGCGAGGATACCTGAATGTCACAACAGGGCAGAATCTTGTTGTTTCAAAGAAACAGTTTGGACAGCACTACATAGTGTTCCTATTCCCGGAAGTGAGAAAGGGGGGTGAAGGGATAAAAATATCACCGGAATACGCGACCGAGTCAAAAGCTGAAGCGTTTGCGTTTGATTGGATGAAAAAGCACCCGAAGGGGACAAGGGGATCTGAATAGAAGTAGCTGGTTACTTCGCGCACATAGTAAGAATATAGCTTATTGATAGTTTCTGAATTTGTGCCATTACATTAAGAAAAATTGAACTAGAAAGCGTCGTTATCTGAATAATAGTAAAATAAAATTTCAAGAGCACTCCCTATCTCAAGAAATCCTTTAAAGAAGTTTGTAAATAGTAATTTGCGGGACTGAGGATGGAAAAATTTACTTTATTTAACATAGGTCAAAGGCAGCTCAACAAAAGCATGCGTGACCTTTTCAAGGATCTGATTATGATAGTGTAGAGGGCCCTGCCGAGGGCTATTTGAAATCAGTTCCATCAAACTATGGCTATGTATTCTTCGGGTATGGTTGCCCAGATGAGAAGGCGTTGGAAAACCATTATGCTAACTATATTTCCAAAGAAGAGTTTAACGAAATAGAAAAGGCAAGAAAAGAAGACGCCGCATTCGGGCTGGGAGAATATCTTGAGGATTGCTTGTTTTCAAAGGTATGCATAAGTGCGGTAAGGATGCCTTTTCCGATTCCTTTTACTTTTTTGGACCCAACTAAGCCTTCCCAGACTTTGTCTTCAACATAAACTGTTTTATCTTGTAAGAAAAGTAATAATTCAGAGAGTCTTTCGGTATCTTCCAGTGCTCTGTGGCCAGTCCGGTGCAAAGTTGTCCAAGAAAGATTATTCTCAAATAACAACCAATCTCTAAAAGTCTTCTTGACGTGGTCAAGGTCGCGAATTCTATCAGTAGAAAAGTATTCAGAATACTTTTCGTAGGCTTTATATCGAGCGGATATCCAAGAAGAGACGTCCTTAAAATTCGGGCCACTACCAGAATCAATTAAAGGATAGTGCAAATACTTATGCCATAACGAATTAACGTCAACTTGAACTCGATTAACCTTTATTTGGGGAATTTCTTTTCTAAAGAAAATCCTATTGCTTTTCGACTGTTTTTGCGTTAGGTAGGTGCCACAATTAAGACAAAAAAGACTATTTTGGTGTTCCTCAGGTGATACGCTCCTTCCACATTTGTGGCATTCGAACTCTACAACCAAGAATCTCCCAACAAATAAATAATCTAATGTCAGTATTAATATCCTTAGCGCGAGCAGGCTGTTCCTAGGAAATGCCTAACTCGAAAACTTGTTCTATATTATTTTTATTGGAAAACTTGATAGAGAAGCTTGGAGAAGCTTAAAGAGCTCTGGAGATTTACTTGGCTACTTCTTTCGCTGGGTAAATGAGCCCGCGCTGAGGTTATCAGGTAGATAACTCAATTTTTTGCGGGTGATCGACCGCCCCCAAAGTTTTTAGCGAAATAATCTAGGATTTTTGGAACAGTATAGTCAAAACTGATTTCCACACGGGTTTTTTTGACGTGTTCGATCGTTCTTTTCCCATGAATTCTAGCTCCGTTCTATTCCTGTGCACAAGTTCTATGTAAATTTTCTCTGTTTTAAAATGGTCGTAAGCGGTCATAAACTGTTCTATGACATGGTTCTAAACGGTTCTCGGAAAAGCGGCTCAATTCGGTCGTAAGCGGTCTTTTTGGAAAGAAGGGCTAAAAACGAAAGTCTAGTAAACTTTTTCCCATAGTCATTAATTGTCTTTTTGCTATTCTAAGATTTTTGGGTTTTATACCCTATTTTATACCTTTTTCCATCACTTCTCCATGCTCAAATTATTGCGCGCTAAAATCTATGAAGCATTTAATTAATGCTTTCTTTAATAATTCTATCATGAAAAAATACGCGCACGCATTGTTGTATCTTTTTTGGCTTGAACTAAAGAGAATTATATTTGGAGTGAAGCATTTTGCAGAAGTTGACGTGACGGATAACTGTAATCTTAGATGCAAACATTGCTATCATTTTCGCGGTAAAGACGATTTTAAAACACAAGAGCTATCCATACCTGTTTGGGAAAAAAGGCTCAATGAACTCTACAAGTCGGGAATAAGGAGCATTCTTTTGGTAGGTGGTGAGCCTGCGCTCAGGATTGATGTTCTTATGCTCGCTGACAGAATATTTCCTTTTGTTTACGTTATTACAAACGGAACAGTAAAGATACCGAAAGAATTCAACCATAGATTATATGTTTCAATAGATGGAACTCGAGAAACAAACGATTCACTCAGAGGGAATGGTGTTTTTTCAAGAGTAGTGAAAAACTATTCAGGAGACAAGCGTGTTGTTATCAATATGACAATCACGAGAGATAATTACAGAGAGCTTGAGGATGTTACAAAAATTGCAAAAGAGAATGGTTTCAATGGTGTTGTGTGTAATATATGCGCAGGCGGAAC
>JBDRNN010000085.1:0-13610 GCA_043811145.1 Candidatus Bathyarchaeota archaeon | reverse complement strand
GTACCTCCCGCAAACAAGGCTTTGGTGAAGCCATCTGCATTTTTTAACAGCCGAATGAGCTCCTACCAACTGATATTTTTCTCGGCGCAGTATTCTGGAAAGCTGGTCTGAAATGGTGGACTCAATTTTTATCTTGGACATTTTCGGTTCTTCCAAAATGATAGCAAACCATGCTGACAGGCTGTGCAGTTCTCACTTTTTTGTTTCATTATAATTAAGGTTAATGTTAAGTCTGTATATCGTTTAATTTACCTGAAAAACAGTTTGGATAACAAATATCTAACCTTTTCAACCTCTTCTTTATACATCTTAGGTGTTTAGCACGATGGGCAACGTACAGATTTTTCATCATAAGAATAACTTGGAGCTACTGTTACACTCAGCAGGAATGGAAAATCTTGTTGGTAGAGGAGACAATGTTGCCCTAAAAGTTCACATGGGGGAGAAGAAATGCAAAACTTACCTTACCCCAAAAACAGTGAAAGAAGTTGTTGACTTTGTGAAGGATTTAGGAGCCAAGCCCTTTGTTGTAGATTCTCCAACTTTGTATACTTTTAATAGGTATACAGCGTCAGGTTATAGAAATATAGCAAAATCTCACGGCTTCACAGAATCATATCTTGGTGCAAAGGTCATTATCGGTGGAGGCGAGGACGGAGAAAAATCAGTTGAAACTGAAATTGAAAAATATTTTGAATTAAACCGGATTGAAGTAATCCCTGAGATTGCAAGTGCAGATTCAATGATTGTTTTAACCCACGTCACTGGACACATCTCTATTGGTTACGCTGGGATCCTGAAGCAACTTGGAATGGGTTGTGTCAATAAACAAATGAAGAGAGCGGTCCATGAACCCACCTTACCTCGATTATTCATTGAAGACTGTCAAGCATGTGGAACATGTATTTCCTTTTGTCCCTTCAACCAAATAGAAGTTGAGGAAAAAATTTCCATCGGAAACGATTGTAGCGGTTGCGGAAGATGTATCGGAAATTGTCCCAATGACGTAATCCATAGAAAAGAGAATTTCATACAGAGATTTTACATGCGGTTGATGGATGCCTCAAAAGGAGTAGTGAATCTTTTTGAAGATAGTGGCAAACCAAGGATAATCTACCTAAATTTCCTGAAAAAAATCTATGAATTTTGTGACTGTTCCAGTTACTCTGGAAAAAAACTAATGCCTGATGTAGGTATCTTAGCTGCTTCCGGTTATCCCCTAGCGATTGAAAAAGCAACCGTTGATCTAGTCAGAAAGAAAAAATCTGACTTGTTTCCTGAGGTCGAAAGCTACATTAAAATTGGCAGAAAGATAAGTCTAGGCGATATCACATACACTTTCGTACGGAAATAATTTCTCCCAACTTTTAAGGTAGAAGCTTTAAAAGGCGGTATTTACTTTTATCAGTGTTTAGTGGTTCAAGTGGTCGCTAAAAAATTATCCGTTATTGATGTTGATCTGTGCGTTGGCTGCCAATGCTGTATGTTCGCCTGCACAAGGAGGTTTGCAGAAGCTGGAATATCCAAGTCTGCTATCCATGTCCAGTCTGCTGGTGGTTTCGAACGAGGCTTTGTTGTAACAGTCTGCCGAGCTTGTCAAGATCCCCCATGTATGAAAGTCTGTCCAACTGATGCCCTAATGTTTAGAAAAGGAGGCGGGGTTACTTTGACTTCAGCTAAATGTATAGGTTGTCAGAACTGTGTGGAAGAATGCACTATCAACGCTATATTTTGGGATAATGAGGTAAACAAACCAATAATATGCGTTCATTGCGGATATTGTACCGACTTCTGTCCCTATTATGTACTGGGACTCAAATCGATAGGAAGTGAAAAACCTTGATCGAAGAAGACACTATTTCTAAAGTTCTGTATGTAGATCTTTCAAGAAGAAGGTTTTGGGTTAAAGATTGCCTTGACATTTTCGAAAAAAACTTAGGCGGTGCTGGAGCGGCAACGCAACTTCTCCATGAAGAATGTCCCCCTGGAGCAGATCCTCTTGGACCTGAAAATCCCGTAATCTTTGCAGTCGGTCAGTTTAACTGTCTATTCCCAATCGCATCCAAAACGGTGGCCATGTTCAAATCGCCTCTCACAGGAAACTTGGGAGAAAGCTACTGTGGAGGGAGAAGTGCAATAGCTCTTAGGATGGCTGGATACGGAGCCTTGGTGCTAAAAGGTAAAAGCGAATCGCCTATTTATCTTGCGATCCATGGTGATGAGATTCACTTTCGTAACGCCTCAGTTTTATGGGGAATGAGCAACAGTTACACTGTGGGGAGAGTTATTAGAGACAGAGAACCAGCAGCTGGTGTTCGTGCTATCATGCGTATAGGATCGGCGGGCGAGCGGCTGGTATCGTATGCTAGCTTAATTAGTGAAACCTACCGGCATTTCGGCAGACTTGGTTTAGGTGCAGTGCTTGGCAGTAAAAAAGTGAAAGCGATTGTGATATCTGGTAGGCGTTCTTTCAAGTTTAAAAATCCTAAGCTATACAGAGAAACCTACAATGAGATTTTCAAAGCCCTTACAGATTCACCCTTGATGAAAAAATATCATGAATTGGGCACATCTATGAATATAAACACTCTAAATGAGCTCAAGGCCTTACCTACAAAGAATCTCCTAGAAACTAACTTTAACCTATGTGAAAAAATTTCAGGAGAGTCTTTCGCCAAAAAATATTTAGGACGGAGGACGGCCTGTGCTCACTGTCCTGTCAGTTGTATCCACATCGCAACCATCAGAGAGCCATACGAAAAAGAACCCTTTTTCTATAAGATAAAGATGGTATCCTATGACTATGAGCTCATCTACGCATTAGGATCAATGCTTAAAGTTGGTTCTCCTGAAAATTTAATCCGGCTTATAGATGAGACTGAAATTCACGGTCTTGACATAATGAGTACTGGTGTAGCTTTGGCTTGGGCTACGGAGATGCAGGAAAAGGGGCTAATCTCTGAACGTGAAACCGCTACCATAAAACTGGGTTGGGGAGATCACACTAACTACATTAAAGCTATTCGACTGATCGTGGAGCAGCCAAATGATTTCTTCAAAGCCTTAGCCCACGGTGTAGATTACGCCTCATCTAAGTATGGTGGAACTGAATTTGCCTTAGCCTTCGGAGGAAATGAAATGCCCGGCTACCACACTGGCCCAGCAGCTCATGTGGGATATCTCGTTGGGGCAAGGCACAGTCATCTCGATGCTGCATGTTACAGTATAGACCAGAAGATGATCGCTGATGGGAAAAAACCAAATCCAGAGGAAATCGTTGATGCCCTTATTAAAGAAGAAGTATGGAGACAAATCCTCTCCAGTTTGATAACCTGCTACTTTGCTAGGGGAATATACACTCCCGAGGTTGTGGTCAAAGCCTTCAAGGTGTTAGACTATCAATTAAGTCCTGAAGACTTGACTAAAATTGGAAGCAAAATATTGAAATCTAAAAATGAGTTTAAAACTCGAGAAGGTTTCCGTTTCGATAATTTGAGGATACCCAGAAGAATCTTTGAAACACCAACCCCAATGGGAATGCTTACAGAGGACATCATCCAAGAAAGTGTTAATTTGTATGCAAAAAAACTTGAATGCATCTAAGGTAAGCTAAGGAAAGATAACTAAATTGTGAGTAATTTTTCGCCTAGCTCTCTAGAAATTTTGCTCATGTCGAGGCTACGGCACGTGTTAGATCGGATTTGGTAACTATTCCTGCAAGTTTTCCAACGTTATCTATCACTGGTAGACCGCTAATAGCCTGAGTAACCATCAGCTTAGCAGCATCAGCAAGATCTGAATTTTCAGTTACTGCTATTGGATTTGCTGTCATGATGTCTCTTGCCAAGAGAAGATGCGTACCATATGGTGGAGTTATGATGCCTTTCACAAACATCGGTTTTTCTTTCCCTGTCTTTGGAGGTTTGAATAAGCCGGGAATGGTCGAGGTATCAAATAATGTCACTATCCCAATTGGTTTATCTTGGTTATCGGTAACCACAACTCGCGAAATTTTATGTTCAAACATCAGATGTGCTGGCAGGAATATGGAACTTGTTGGCTTGACTGTTATTGGGTTGCCTGTCATAAAGTCACTCACTTTGTGACGTCCCGCTCCTCTGCTAGCAATATACATCGCTACATCTGTCTTTGTTACTATTCCCCTCAATCTATTGCCCTTGTCCACGACAATCAGCGAACTCACCATCTTTTTGATCATAGTTTCTGCGACTTCTGATATACTTGCAACAGGATTGACCATTATGAGACCTTTGCTCATGACTTCTTTCGCGTTTATATCTTCAAGACTTCTCCTAGACTTGTCCGCAATTAAGAGGTTCGCTATGTCTTTCCTGGTTATAATTCCTACAGATTTGTTTTGCTTGTCAACAACCACAATTCTGTTTATGCGCTTATCCGCCATAAGTTTCTGAGTTTCTAAAACAGTTGAAGTAGGGGCAACTGCGACAACTTTTGTAGTCATAATATCAGCAACAGAACTCATAATAACACCCTAACCTCCATCAGCTTCATTTTGCGCTATATAATGTTTTTGCATTTGAGAAAAAATCAAACGGATTTCGAATTTTGATTTCTGCAAAAAGAAAAGAGATTGGATATATGGTGCTGGAAATAAAATTTAGCTAACTGACTATCGATATGCCTGCCCCTTGCTCGATTGTGTAGCTGTGCAAATGGAGGCCAATTTTTGTTCCTCTCATCTTCCTGATTAGAATTGTACGTTCGAAGGTTCTCTCTTGGCGAGCGAACCCCATAACTATAACTCCTGATGCAAAGAGTTCTTCAACGCCGAACCTGCTGATTGTATTGCTACCGATGGGAATTTCTGATGTCATTAAAGAAGTGCAACCGAGCCCATCGAGCGCAAAGACCAAGCTTCTGATGTAATCCCGTACGTCCATCCCTGAGTAGATTACCAGTGGAGCGATAGGGTCTATTACAACCCTCTTTGCATCGATATCTGATATGAAGTGTTTGAGGTCAGCCATGATTTTTCTTATGTCTATTCGCTTGTCTTTTCCAGATCTTGCATCTTCGAAGTGGTGCGTTATGTCTAGCATACACATATGTTTTTCATCCATCATACTTTGTAGGTCCCAGCCAAGAGACGCGGCGTCCTCAATTAGATGTTCTGGTTTTTCATCTACCGTTACGAAAATACCGTTTTCTCCTCTCTCGATCCCTTTGACCAAGTACTGCATTGAAAATATTGTATTACCCCCACCTGACTCTCCAGTGATCAAATAAACTTTGCCTTTTTCAAAACCTCCGCCGATAAGAGGGTCTAAGCCTTCAATTCCTGTTGCAACTCTCGGTCTGCGTGTTATTGGTGTTTCTCTTTGAGCCATATTTTTTATTAATGTTGGAATAGGTTTATTTGATTTTTCGAAGTTTTGGTTGTCCACAGAATTAGTTCCAATGTCATAGGAAAGCAATGTGAGTTGAATAAATCACGTAAGGCAATAAGCTTTGAAGATCATGTAATCGCCATAGCTCTCTTTTTACCGTTTGTTAAGGTAGAATACTGCTGAGAGCTGTATGGCATGGTACGTGACCCAAATTGTGGTTGCTACCACCGAGTAGTCAATATGAGGCGATGGGTTAGTTAGTAAACCTAACGGTTGAATATACTCAGTAACAGCTGGTAGTTTGCTAAACGAGAACAATGTTAAGGGTAGCGTGGCGTTGTATATCGCCCCAACTGTGTTTGTGAGCAATGAAAAATCGATAAAAAACGATATGTACGTTAATCCTACTGCTGTAGAAGCAAAACAAAAGGTAAGCATTACAAGTTGAGGCCATAACTTTGTAAGCGGGATTCCCGCACCAGGTGTCTTACCTTTTTGAGTCACACCGAAAGTAGCCTTTTTGCCTAATAATGCTGATACTGCCGCGCGCATGTATACTGGAAATGTTATAAGCGTTAGTGATGTACCTAGCCAGGTCCATTTGGCACTCCATCCTCGCTTGCCCATACTTGAATAGAAGAAGAACACATTGAACAGAAGATAAGGTACGAAGGCCATCGCGTAGATTATTGGGTCTATAATCAATGGGCGGATACCTAAAAGCAAGAACGAGATTGAAGAAATCATGAGGAAGAAGTATGCCCATCCATTAAGATACCAAGTGGATGACAGAAAGTACTCCCACCATTGGCCCACTTTCATACTCCTCGGGTGAGTTATCATCTTTCTAAAAATGTGTTTTGCAAGCATAAGAGTACCTAAAGACCATCTAAATTGTTGAGTAAAGTAAGCAGCTAGCGTAGATGGGCCTTCGCCATCTACGTAGACTTTGTTAAAATATTCCGATTTACAACCGATTTCATGTAATTTGAAGGATGTAGCTATATCTTCGGTAACAGTGCCTTCATCCATTCCACCAATCGCCAGTAAGTGTTCTATTCTATACATAACGTTCGTGCCACATGAAAACATAGCGTTAGAAACGTTCTTTCCCTCAGAGATGTATTCAAAAAAGATAGATTGCTGATGGGCTGCGGATTTAGCGACAGAGTTATCAAAGTTCGAATAAGATTGAGGAACTTGTACAAAAGCCAGTTTAGGGTCCTCCTCAAGGAGTTGAGCAGTTCTCCTCAGAAATTCTGGCGAAGCTCTCTGGTCAGCATCCAAAACAAGTAAGTACTTTGCATCAATAAATTTTAGTGCATCATTTATCGCACCAGCTTTGAAGCCCCTTCGATTTATTCTGTGAATGTATCTTATCTTATACCGTTGTGCCAATTCTTCTGCTGCAGTTCTGAGCGGGTCCTTCGTGGAGTCATCAAGAAGGTAAATCTCCTTTCGTTCGTAATCGAAATTTGACGCTGAAGCAATAGTCTCCTTCAAGACATCTTGCTCTTCATTAAATGCGGCAATAAATACAGCTATCTTGGACCCAGTAGGCCTTACAAAGTATTTCTTCACTTTTTCCGCGTATTTTCTAGTCGCTTTTAACACATCTATTGCATATCCTAATCCGTGGACGAAGAGAAAAACTTCTCCCAAGATCAGAATAATTGAGAACCATCTATCTATGATGGTGTAGCTTGGATCGAATACAGCGAGAGTTCTAATCAAAGAATAGAAAGATATGCCTATGACTGCTAGAATAACCATTATACTTATTGTGATGAATCCTGTCCTCATTGCTATAATTCAGCCTATATCGTCTAATGTTATGAGAAATCTTCGCGTCTTACCACTTTTTGAGCATTTTCTTTTCCTTGAGTACTATTTCGAACTTACAGTGATCGTGACCAGTTCCGTAGCATTCAGTCTCTTTGACATCGCTTAATATATCAGCTTTATTTTCAAGTATCGACTTGACAATCCCCTCGTCGAATCCGCAAAGAGTCTTTCCAACATTGGGGGAATCCTTACAATCGTAACAATCCTGCACCATGTAAACGAGGCGATACTCACCAACTCCTTTGTGCTCCTTGAATACATTGACTTCTAATTTGCCTAGTTGGTTTCTTTCGAAGAACTCAGATAATTCCTTTAACAAACCCTCCGTATCTTTTGAAACCATTTCCTTTAAAATTACATGTCCAACCTTTTCTCCTAGTGCACGCAAGGCATCTAGCGGCATCATCTCATTTCCATGCTTGCGCAGCATATCTCTGATGGCTGATACATTTCTCATCAATGAAACTAGCTCTTTCTCTTTCTTTGGATCCATAATTACACCTACCTTAGAGTTGTTTCAGTTTCCCTGGAACATGCATTAGCGTCAATAGAATAAACAAGTGATCCCTCAGTAACCTTGTCATAAGAAAGTTCCTTCTAACATGCTCTTTTCCATTCATTCCCATCTCTTTTGCTATTTTTGTTTTCCTGAAAATCTGAATCAGTGCATTCACTGCATCTGCTACACTGTTAACCAGAAATCCGTTCTGCCCGTTTATGACTTGTAGCGGTATTCCTCCGGTGTTTCCTCCTATAACTGGAGTTCCTTTCCATAGAGACTCGCTGACCGTTAGTGCAAAGCCTTCTTTCAACGATTTTTGTAAAATCACGGCGGAGGCTCGTTGTAAAGCATTGACTTCTATGTCTGTCAGATTTTTCAAAACATGTATATTTCGATGGTCCTGTGCTTTTATTTCGGTGTTTCTTAAAACCTCACTTGCTTCTGGGTCATCTACAGCTGCACTACCTGAGAGAACAAGTTGGCAGTCATAATGGTCTTTCGTGGCAATGTATGCATCGATTACTCCTTCGGGGTCTTTCAGTTTGTCATACCTTGATATCTGGGCAATTATTGGTTTATCTGGGTCTATGTCGTATTTCTCAAGCACGGTACTTATTTCGTGATCCTTAAGCTCTTTGTTCTTGTCGCTCAGCGGATCAATTGCTGGTGGGACTATGAACTGTCTGATGGCGGTTTTTTTTTCAAATGTGTCCATCGAGTACATGGTGGAATCGTACTTCTTTATATGTGAATCCAGAAAGCTCCATAACTCTGGGTTGGGCTCTGATACGTCGATGTGGCATCTCCAGATCCACTTACCGCCTTTTCGATATTTTATTAGGGCGGTAGGTTGAGGGTCATGTACAAAGACAAAATCGTAGTCTCCTTCCAATATATCTTGGTTTGCTTCTGCTGTAGAAAGATATGAGTCGAACATGTCTTGGCTCAGTTGAATGGGTACTCCATGTAGTGCGTTGTGAAAACTTTTTGTTATTTTGAAGAATTCTTCTTCAGCCTTCATTACATGCCAGTCAGCTTTGATCCCTGCATCGTTAGTTAGTGGTACGAGTCGCTGAAGAATCTCGGCTACTCCACCTCCAGCTGCTGTAGAATTTATGTGTAGTATTCTAAGGTCTGAAAGTCGTTCACCTATAGCCCTCAGATTGTTAACTATTTCTTCGCCGACTATTTCCTTATAGTTGTCCAGTGTAGCACGATGAATATTCTGCAAAGATATCTTCCCCTATCTCACCTTTTGGTTAAGCTTGATATACCCCCTAATCGTACGATTATTTTTCTATGGCAATCTTCAATCTATTTTCGCTAATTTCAATCGCATATTGTTTTGTTAAATATTCGGTGTATCTCATCTTGCTGATTCTGAACAAATTATGTATCCCTTGAGGTGTTTTCGTAGTATCTATTTCAAACACGGCATCCGAGTGCTGCTGGAGAATGTTTGTAAAGTCATCTCTGATTCCTCGTATAACTGTGTGAAGGCAGACCATTTTTTCCTGTCTCTGGATAACCCTACGACTTTGCGCAAAACGAGTCACTGATTTTAAATCCAAAGTAAACAAAGCATCACCGGTTGAATCGCATACTGCTCTCTTAGCATCGAAATTTTTTAGCATACCTATTGCTTTGTTTATTGTTGCCGAAAGTTCGACGTGGTTAATCGAGTCTGTGCATAGAACGTTGTTTCCAGAGCATTCTCCTCCATAAATGTTAACAAAAATCAGCTGACCTTTTTCCTCGTACTGAGCCAAGTCAAAACCGGTGTATTTAAAATCATTTCTGACACTTTCTGGAGGTCTTAATATAGTACAGAATATCACTCCTTCGTTATTCTCTAATCCCCCTCGTACAAAGTCTCGGATGAACAACTCAGCGAAAGTTCTAGGGTCTGTAATCAACAACAAATAGGAGTCAAGCGGAATACCCCCTTGGATAAGGTTATCGAGATTCTCTATGCCAGTTGGTGAACGTCTGATTTGCTCCATAAATAGGTTTCGCGTTTTTCTAATATAAAAAAAGTGTAGGTAGATAGATGATGTTTCGCTTTCCACATTCTCGTGATTTTCACATAAATTTATATCGATTTTCTCCACGTCAGTTTGTAGGTTAACTTGTTCTGCACTAACTGTGGTAGAGAGATACCGGATGGAGCGGTGTTTTGTCCATACTGTGGTGCATCTACATCCGGTGCATCCCCCGTTACATCTAAGGGACTCAAGTTTAGTGCTTTAGACGTGTTGGGGGCATCTCTCAACATTATCAAAAAGAAACCAATAGTTTTGCTTCCGCAAATCCTTTCAACTGCCATATTGATTGCAGCATTTAGTCTTTCGCCAGGACCTTCAGTCTTTCAAACATTCGAAAGTTTGGTGGCTTCCGCAACATCGTTTATGTCAATTATGGCGATTATCGTTGCAGGGTTTATTGTTAGTTTCATAATTGAAGGAATGTACCCCTTGATGACTAAAAACGTCATAGAAGGGAAAGAAGTAGATCTGTCTGCCGCATTTATGAAAGCGGTGGGGCGGCTTCCCTCACTAATTGGCGCAGGAATTCTTGTTGGTCTAATAGTGTTTGCAGGTTTTGTACTCTTTATCGTTCCAGGGATAATTTTCCTTATATGGTACTACTACACGGTTCCAGCAATAATGTTGGAGAACCGTGGGGTCCTCGATGCGATGTCAGCGAGTAAAAGGTTTGGTGGCACTAGAAAGTGGAAAACATTTCTGATGATTCTAGTTTTGATTGTAATATCAATTATTAGTAGCGTGTTTGACTTTGTACCTGTGGTGGGTTGGGTAATCGCCGCTATAATAGGGTTCGTCGTCAGTGTCTGGGGTTCAATCATACCTGCCTATGCTTACATAAAGTATGTGATGCCTGCACAGACTACTGACGTTTAATACATGTCAATAATCAGTTTATACTGATTTATCAGAAAAATTTCAATATTCTGAATATTCTGCATAGAGTATGACCCAAAAGAAGAAAAACACCGAATATTGCGACTTTGGCAAAACATCAAAGGGCATGAAGTGCTGCAAAGTCGATTCCGTGATAACGATTGATGGACGAGGACAAATAGTTCTCCCCAAAGATGTACGAGAGAAAGCTAAGATAAAAGCAGGCGATAAGTTTGCGGTAATAAGCTGCGAATCTGATGGAAAGGTATATTGCATCGCTCTAGTCAAAGCCGAAGCCTTTGCAGGCACTGTAAAAGGCATGCTTGGCCCCGTGATGTAAGATAATCTAGAATAAACAATTGGCGAATGAAATGAAAAAAGAAGAAATAAAAAAAGTAGTAAAAGAAAGCTATGCTAAAATAGCCCAAAAAGAAAGTCCCTGCTCTGCTCCTGTGAGCTCCTGTTGCGGAAGCGTAAACTTGGCAGAAGACGTCAGCAAGAAAATAGGATACACCGATAAAGAGCTTGAATCAGTCCCTGAAGGCGCAAATCTTGGCCTAGGATGCGGAAACCCAACCGCTGTAGCATCATTAAAAGAAGGAGAAACCGTGCTCGACCTCGGTTCAGGCGCTGGATTCGATTGCTTCCTGGCCGCAAATAAAGTTGGGAAGATTGGAAAAGTCATCGGAATAGACATGACACAAGAGATGATCGAGAAAGCCAGAGAAAACGCTAAAAAAGGCAAATACGAAAACGTTGAATTCAGGCTGGGAGAGATTGAAAAAATACCTGTCGCCGACAATTCCGTTGATGTAATCATTTCCAACTGTGTCATTAACCTATCACCTGACAAAGAAAGTGTTTTCAAAGAAACATTCAGAGTACTAAAGCCCGGAGGAAGGTTGATGGTGTCGGATATCGTCTTGTTGAAAGAACTCCCTGACTTTGTAAAAAATTCAATCGAGGCATATACAGGCTGCATTTCAGGTGCAATAAAAAAAGACGATTACCTGGAAACGATAAGAAAAGCAGGTTTCCATGAAGTCAAGATAATCGATGAAAAATATTTCCCCATTGAGTGGCTTAATAGCGACCCAACCACAATAGAAATCCTGAAAAAAAGAAATATCCCACTAAAAAAGCTTAAAGAACTTAAAAATTCTGTTATGAGCATAAAAGTCGATGGAAAAAAGGAATGATAAATCATTAGTCAAAATGGAAAACCAAAAGCAGCAATTGTTATCGCCATTATCGCGGGAGTCCTCATATTAATCAATGGTTCGCTTTTGGGAGTTGCCGCTTCTTTTATCGCTGGAATCAACCTGATTGGCATACCTGACGTTGCTGGGTTGTTAGCCTATTGTCCATTTGTCTCTGAGGCCGTTGCAGCAGGTGCAACTGAATCTGAATTATTGGCTCTATGCCCATTCATATCCGAAGCAGATGTAGCAGGTATAACCGCCGTAGATATACAAGCATGGTTAGCTGGATTTTCAACTATTCTGTATACAGGGATGGCTATTGGAATAATCTTTGGTATCATCATAATAGTCGGAGCTTCTATGGTATACCGCAACCCATTGAGTAAGACAGGTTGGGGCATCGCTATCTTGGTGCTTTCAATAATCAGCATCGTCATAGGCGGAGGCTTCATCCTAGGCTTCATACTGGGAATAATCGGCGGAGCTCTTATACTCGCATGGAAACCAAAAACCCCCACAACCTAATTTTTTTTGAATTATTGAACTGGAGATGTTAGGAATGGCTATGAACTGGATGATGAAGCACTTTATGGGGAACAAAAAGCCTGAAGAGCTAATGGCTATGATGGGCCCAATGATGGAGGAGATGTTTACCAACATGAAGCCCGAGGATATGACAAGCATGCTGAGTTCGATGGGTGGTATGATGGATAAGTGCTTCCATGATATGAAGCCCGAAGAAATGTCTTCAACCATGCATGAGATAATGCCTAAAATGATGGAGTCCTGTTTCTCCAAAATGACCGTCGAGCAGAGGCATGCTATGCTTTCCATGTGCAGAGAGATGTTGGACGAAATCGAGAAAAAATACACTTAGATGTCAAAAGAAAGAAGGGTATAAAAAAGGTAAGGCGAAATAAACATGAGTGAGAATACCCAACTTCGAGCTCAAGCAGAGGAGATTGCGAAGGCACGCTACAGTTTCCGCTGGCATCTGCCTATCTATCTAGCAGTTAACCTTGGGTTAGTAGGGATTTGGTATTATGCCGGTGCGGATCCGTGGGGTTTCTGGCCTATCTTTCCTATTGCTTGCTGGGGCGCAGGCGTAGTATCGCATTATGTTAAAGCTTATCGTAGAAGTATTGGCGAGAAATGGATAGCAAAAGAGACTGAGAAGATATTACGGGAAAAAGCCTAGAGAAGAAAATATTTAAAATGTTGCTAAGCGCCTACCGTTCAGGCAAAGAATTCGGAAGAAAAATCGCCAATCAGCTAGCTATAGAATAATGTTCATGTGAGTTATGTCTTCCTTCTGAATGTTTTTAGCAAAAATGTAAAAAGAGATGGTGTAGCGAAGAAGAAAATTATGAGCGGTGGTGAGATATTGTTTCTTGTTATAACCGCTGCTAAAATTGCCAACACTACAGAAGCGACGAAAGTCCATCTAAGCTTTCCCAAAATAGATACTACCGATATTTTTCTCCTATTTTCGAAGATTTTAGTGTAAAAATATGGTGGAATAAGTATCGCAGCCCACATCAGAGTAGGAGCTTGTATTTGAGCACGATTCACTATATTTTCAATAAGTATTCCTGCAATGAACGCAGTTAATGCAACTTTCCACCATGTAATTTTTCTATAGGCCAAAGCGTATATCAGAATTATTATGATATACCCTGGAAGAGCACCTAGGGCTCCAGCTTCGCCAACAAGAATCCCATAAATTGCACCGAAAATCACGAAGAACCAGATATTCTTTATTTTTCCATAA
>JBDRNN010000084.1:0-2170 GCA_043811145.1 Candidatus Bathyarchaeota archaeon | reverse complement strand
TTCTGCTATGTAGATGATATGGTAGAGGGGATGATCAGAATGATGGATGGACCGGATGACTTTATTGGCCCTGTGAATCTGGGAAACCCTGATGAATTCAGCATCATGAAACTTGCTGAAAAAATCATCACGTTGACTGGCAGTAAATCCAAGATAATCTTCAAGCCTCTCCCTCAGGATGATCCGCGGCAGCGTAAGCCAGATATTACTCTGGCCAAAGAGAAGCTCAATTGGGAGCCAGAGACTGGCCTTGAGGAGGGCTTAAAGAAGACCATAGACTACTTTAAAGAAGTTCTAGCGATTCAATAGATAGTGAACGTGCTGGCTATTGGCAGTGCAGTTGTACGAAGCTGTTTACCACTTTATAAAAATATTGGATTATTGGTTTAGCACCGGAGAGTTACGATACGCATTTGTTATATACAATGTTGAGCGGCCTGGGATACGGATAGCTTTTTTTGCACCGAACTAGGCAGGCGCCATGAGCCTGCTCTCTCCCGGTGGCCCAGGAGGGCGCCCATCTCCACTGCAGATTTCTTGATGAGGTGAAGTGGATATCCCCTGAGGAGCAGGTCTCCCGCCTTCATTTGCACCATTAGCGAGCAAAACAGTATGGGCCTTTTCGGTGTCCGAAAAGACATCCATCTCCCTGGTACCACTATGATTTTGGAGTTAAAGCAATAATCGTTAACAATAGTAGGGTTAGAGAAGTTTGTTCCAAGAAGAGACAATAGCAAGATGCCAACCTTAACCATTATAGCATGTGAGGATAATGCGCTGACATGAGTAGACTTGTAACTATATGAAAAAGCTGATTTTTGGAATAATTGTGAGCATTTTTTTTATTTATTTATCTATTAGGGGAGTTGAGTATGAAGAAGTTTTTAAAGCGTTAGCAAATATAAAGTATATATTTTTAGCGCCGGCGATAATGTTTTTCCTGTGTATATCTTTCTTGAGATCCCTTCGCTGGGGAATCGTTTTGTCTCCAATAGCAATAATCAAGCAAAAAAGGCTTTACCCTATCACATGTGTTGGATACATGGCCATAACCTTGATTCCCATGAGAATAGGGGAGTTTATAAGGCCTTATCTGGTAGGCAATGAAGCCAAGATCCCCCTAAGCTCTGCACTGGCAACTGTCATAGTAGAGCGGGTAGCTGATGTATTGACCGTGCTTGGCATTTTATTTCTGGCTGTTTTCAGCTCCACACTCCCTGGATGGCTCTCGAAATCAGGATATAGTGCTTTACTAATTTTGGTTGTTCTCATCTCCCTCATGCTCATCCTTTATTATAAAACAGAATTTACTCTCAACCTTTTTGCCCCCTTGCTTAATAAGGTTCCTAAGAAACTCAGTGTAAAAATTGAAGAAATTGTTCGAAACTTTGGTACTGGACTTAAGATAATTTCGAATCCTAAAAGACTTATCTATACTCTTCTTCTATCTGTGTTGATTTGGGTATTTTCTGCTCTGGCAATATATAGCCTGTTCCTTTTCCAAAATCTTCAACTTCCTTTGATCAGCGCCTTCGTTGTTCTTGTGATAACTATTATAGGGATAACTCTTCCTGCTGCCCCGGGATTCATAGGCAATTTCCAGTTTGGTTGCATAGTTGCCCTTTCAATTTTTCATCTTCCCAAAGGCGATGCCTTAGCATTTTCCATGGTCTTTTATTTTTTAGGAATTGGCATAAACATTTTACTCGGCTTGGTATTTTTGCACACAATAAGGATCTCTTTTAAAGATATAATGAACAAGTTCACTATAGAAAAGGAGCCACTGTAGGGTATTTTTATGGTCCATAAAAAACTGAAAGAATAAAAGCTCTCACCTCTATAGCCGAACAATATGACATTTATGCTATCTATGCCTTCGGTAGCAGAGCTTCAAAGGATATGGCGTTGGCGGGCGGAAAGACCAATGAGATCAAACAGATGCAATCTGATGTGGATATCGGTGTTTTGATACCGCCAGAGGCCATGTTATCGGTGCAGCGAAAAGTTCAACTCTCCGTAGATATGGAGTGGTTAGTAAGCGTTCCTAGAATGGATCTGGTGGTCATAAATGAGGAAGGCCCATCTTTAGCATTGGATATCATCACGGGGGAACTTATCTTTTGCAGTAAGCTTGACGCCCAGGCAAAATATGAAATCTATGTAATGAGGC
>JBDRNN010000083.1:0-3694 GCA_043811145.1 Candidatus Bathyarchaeota archaeon | reverse complement strand
CAGGAAAACGTGGAATTTAGTTGTACTTTTCAAAAAAGCTAAATGGGTATTATCTTTCCAGAGGAGTCTCTTTTCAGTACTCCAAATTCGCTGATCGTTTTTAGAATTTTATCTGAAAAAACTGGGCCATCTTTACAAACTCGATATTTGTCTATCATACAACTTCCGCACAATCCTATTCCACATTTCATGTATCGCTCAAGGCTGGCTTGGACGGGAACACCATATTTTCTGCTTTTTTCTATAACTGCCTTAATCATCAGTTCTGGGCCACATGTGTATATTCGTTGAAATTTCTGCTTGTTTAACAGAGAACTTAAGACTTCGGATGCTAATCCCTTCGTACCGTAGGTTCCATCCTCTGTAGTAGCTATAATCTTGCCTAAACCTTTCACAGTCTTTTTAAAATCCGTTAAAAAAAGAAGTTCCTTTCTTGTTTTCGCTCCATCTATTATTGTTAAGTCAGCTTTCTTTTTCTTAAGCACCTCAACAAGCGGGAGCAAAGGCGCTACTCCTGTTCCTCCGCCAATAACAACTGCTTTTTTCGCATTTGATGAGAAGCTGTTGCCGTATGGGCCTCTAACACCTATGACTGCGTTCCTTTGGAGCTTGTGGAGGATTTCAGTTGCCTTTCCCACCTTTCTGATAGTTATTGCTGCGATTCTTGATTTTTTATCCATAAGCGTTAGACTCATTGGAACCTCCTCTATGCCTGGAATCCAGACCATAACAAACTGTCCAGGTTTCGCTTTAGAGCAAAGCTCATCTCTGAAAGAAATGGTCTTGACAGTAGGAGTTTCCGAACGAATGTTTCTGATGTTGACAATTCTTGGTTTATTCATGGGATAAGCCAACGATCTCCCCAACGTTTTGAAACTTTTTTTTCCTCAAATATTTTTCTAAACCATCAGTGATTTCTCTGAAGACTTTCAGATCCCTGTGCATTAGGGCGGTTCCAACTTGGACGGCTGAAGCTCCAGCTAGGAAGAACTCTACAGCATCCTCCCAACTGTTTATGCCACCGCATCCAATAATTGGAATATCAACTGCTTCAAAGATCTCATATACACATCTGACTGCGATAGGTTTTATCGCTGAACCTGAAAGTCCACCAAACTTTCCTCCCAATATTGGCTTACCTGTCTCTACATCTATTGCCATAGCTCTCAGGCTGTTGATTGTTACTACGGCGTCAGCTCCAGCTTTCTCCACAATTCTGGCCATTGAAACTATGTTGGAAACATTAGGGTTCAGTTTCACTATCATAGGAATCTTTACGGCGCTCTTCACTTTTTTCACAACTTTAGACAAATCGTCCTTACTCTGGCCTATTTCAATGCCAACTTCCTTTACATGGGGACATGAAACATTCAGTTCAATTGCAGACACACCAGTCTTTTCCATTTTCTTGGCTACATATTCATACTCTTCAGGTGAAAAACCGTAGATGCTTGCAATGGTCGGAATATTCAAATTCTTGGTAGCTACGCCTAATTCTTTCACATATTCTTTAACGCCAGGGTTTGGGAGACCCATAGCGTTAATTAAACCTCCTTTAACTTCAACAATTGTTGGATTCTCGTAGCCCCTTCTGGGATCTTTTCCTATGGACTTGGTCACCACTGCCCCTACGCCTGACTCTGCTAACCTTAAAAGTGATGACGCAGTCTTTCCCAGAATGCCTGAGGCATTCATGACGGGATTCGCCATTTTTAGTCCAACTATCTCAATTTTTAAACTCAATCTAATCCCGCCGTGCGATTTAACCTAAGTATGCTTGTAGTTTGATTAAGCTTTTTCACATCTGCCCCGGGGTGCTTTTATCCAAGTCTCTGAAAAGCTCAGAGTTGGAAAGTGGAAAAGTAAGATTATTTAATAGTTTGAAGCGGTTCTATTAACTGGAGGATTAAAGATTTAAGATGTCTTCTAACCTGAGAAGGATAGTTTTAGATGTTCTGAAGCCACATAAACCTGCAATTCATGAGCTAGCGACAAGGCTTAACGATGTGAAGGGAGTTGAGGGTATAAACATAGCGCTGCTCGAAGTAGATCAAGACACCTCAACAGTAAAGATAACTTTAGAGGGCGTGGATATAGACTTTGATGAAATAACTCAACGTCTAACCGAGGCTGGAACCGTTATTCACAGCATAGATGAAGTGGTTGCTGGTAAAAGAATAGTTGAAAAGACTCCTACTTATCATGGAGAATAATTTTAGATAGGATACATTGTTAGGTTATCGATAAACATGAAAGTAACCTCTAAAACCAAAAGGCGGGTGTAAATTTACCGATGCGAGAATTATCCATAGTAGAGTCTGTCATGGGAATTCTGGCCCTAGATGGAAATAACAACATAGTTGAAAGTGTTCTGTTCGAAAAGGATGCTGAAAAGATAGTTGCTAAGCTCTTAAAAATTGAAGCCAGCGAAATGGTTTATGAAATTGAACAACTTATTGACAGATCAAGGAACAAATGTAAGAAATTCATTGTTGAGAGTGATCGGCTTGCAAGAAACATTCGACGTACATTGAAGGTTAACATTAAGGTTGAAAAGCCTAGCGAGGCGGGGGAATATCTAAGGTCAAACTTGGTGGATGTAGCCATAAAAGTTGGCTTTGTTGAGAGTTCTGAAGATGCGTACAATATTATGCGTAATGTTTCGATGTTGATGGCGGGGATTAAGGTTAAGGAGGCTGTGGCGAGACGGGATCAGATGGCTATTCAGTTAATCAATACTATCGATGAGTTAGACCGAACGGCGAATCTTCTCGCAGGAAGACTCGCCGAATGGTATGGTTTACATTTTCCAGAAATGAGTCGAATAGTAGATGCTCATGATACATACGCAAAATTAGTTAAGGATTTAGGGTTAAGAGAAAATTTTACCATCGAATCTCTAAAGAATATGGGTGTTGTTGGGGAAAAAGCAGAAAGGCTTCTGGAAGCTTCAGAGATTTCTTTGGGGACGCCCTTTAGCAAGAAGGATTTAACGTCTCTGCAATCTTTATGTGAATTGTATCTTGAGACCTCTAAGTTGAGGCATCACTACACAGATACACTGGATGGTTTGATGGGGGAAATTGCGCCTAATTTGAGAGAATTAGCTGGATCTACGCTTGGAGCTAGACTTATCTCTCTATCTGGTGGTCTTGAAAAATTAGCTAGGTTTCCTGCGAGTACAGTGCAGATTTTAGGTGCAGAAAAGGCACTGTTTAGGGCTTTAAAGACTGGTGCTAGACCACCAAAGCACGGCATAATATTTCAACATAACCTGATCCATCTAGCGCCAAGATGGCAACGGGGAAAGATAGCCAGAGCTTTGGCTGGAAAAATGTCTATAGCTGCTAGGATCGATTCGTTCGCTGGCTCCAACACAGGGGAGAAGTTAAAGGCTAGTTTGGAGAGCAGGGTTAAGGAGATAAAAGAAAAATATAATCGTCCGCCAGAACGACCACCAGTTAAACCTCAACAACACAGAAGAGGTAAGAAGAAAGGTAGAAGGTTTTGAGCCCCATAGAGGTAATGCCTCATGAAAAATTTGCCGACCTATATTGGACCTGCCAGGAAAATGAGAGCAGAAGACTCGCCACTTTAAATTTTGCTCCTGGCAAAACTGTTTATGGTGAACGGCTTCTTAGGTTTAAAGGCGATAAAGAGTACCGGGCATGGAACCCATATAGGAGTAAATTGG
>JBDRNN010000082.1:0-5834 GCA_043811145.1 Candidatus Bathyarchaeota archaeon | reverse complement strand
CCACTAACAAATTTCGAAGCATCACTTCTACCTGCTGGCCCATCATTTCTTATAACTAAATCTACAAGTATTAGTGCATAAAAAGCTCGGGCAGCGTGACCTAAGTTACTATCTTCTGCTCCAACCGCAACGGTTGCCGCCAAAACAACATCTGGTTCACGCATAATAGCTATTTCGGCTAAAGCAATTACAAGTTTGGAAGGTCCTTCTCCAATTTTATTTAACACTGTCGCTCTTTCTTCTCCCTCAACTTCAACACTGAAAGCTCTTATTACAACATCTACTGGAACTTTTTGTTCTAATAATCTTCTGGTTAATCTTCTAATCCCATGACCATAAACATTTCCGGCATCGAGATCTTCGGAGTAACTAGCCGATCTCTCTACAACCGGTCGCATTGCTGCTGCAATTTGTTCTGGACTAGCGGTAGAGGGAAGTTCTCTTACCCTGGCTTCAACTTCAAACATATCTACTTCAACCCAGTCGGCCATAACAGGATTTGTTCTATCTTGAGCTACTGCCAAACAAAGTCCCCTTCTGGCTAAACCTGGATCAGATAATTCACGTTCAACTTCACCTAATACACGGTGAACTTCTTGCAAAGGAACTTCTCTTTCTCTTAACACATCAGCTAAAACCGCTAAACGAGTTGGAACTGCTTCTCTCTGTTCCCCCATTCTAATTTCGCTATCGGTTGGGATTGAAGCTGCAAAAGCAAAGACTACTTCACGAAGTGGAACATCATTGTCTAATAATACTCTGGCCATTTCTCGAGTAATATATTGATAAAAACCTCGGCCTTCTCCTTGAACAAACCTTCCTGAATCGGCGTAGGCCGTTCTCATCACACCCAAAATTTCTCCTCCATTAATCTCCCCATCTCTTGTCGCCATTTGTTCTAGTAAATAACGCGCATGAAATAAGCCAACTTCCCAATAATCAATTGAATCAACTAAAAATCCACGTTTTCCAGCTTGATCATGAAGAACTCTATTGCTTACCGGAGTACGGCCCCGTTCTAATTCTGCAAGTTCTACTTTACCTAATAAAAGCTCTACAGTTTCCGGTTGTGCTTCTGTTTCGTTAACTTTTCCTCCTGCCGCCACATAAGTAGTAACAAATAATAAGTCCTGCGCAGCTCTAAGCTCTGAAGCAGCAACCGCTACCCTGCCAAGTGCTCCGCGAGCAACCGCAGCGTCGGTTGCCACATGCCAACTATTTCTTTCTGCTTCCTGCATTACCGCTAAAACTGCTTCGGCTCTTTCAAAATCTTCTGCCAAGTAATGGGCCCGGGCAACTGATAAAAGTAAATCACCATAATCATGTCTACCTCGCCCATCTAAAAGTTGGAGAGCTTTTGCGCGCGCACCGCTAATATCCCTTTCTGCAATTCTTCTTCCTTTATTAAGTGGACTAAAAGCCGCTTGTTCAATTTCAAGTAGTCTTGTAAGTGTAACTTCACGAAAAGAAGGTAGTGGACCCGGCCATGACCAAAAAGCAGTTATCGGTTGCATAAAAGCAGCATACTCAGGTCTATTTAACGTACTTCTACTGCGAAAATATTTATTTCTTAATTGTGGTGCGCCACCGCTTGCTGCTTTAGTAACTACTTTATAGTTAGGGGCAGATTTGCCTAATCCATTAGTTCTTGCCATTAATCTATTCTCTCAATCGCTTGATTTCACCGGGTTTCCGCAAAATATACATTTATTTATCGGAATAAAGATAAAGAAATTTCACTAAATCACAAATTTAATTTTAGGTTTTTTAGGCGGATTCTTGCAAGAATTTTAAAATAATGGGCCAAACACAAGTTTCAAAACGCTGATTGGGAGTAGCAATGTCTAAGTGGCTCATATCGTCAACCGAGATTCCGGTAATCGGGGTCACTCCAATATCCGCCACCGCCTCAGCAATGCCACTTCCATCTCTTTCAATCCTCCAAAGTGAAAAGCGATCTCGCATAATGGCTTCATGCTCAAGCATTCTTCCAACTAAAGATTCTACCGGAGCCAATGGATCTTTATTGGTAACTAATCTCACGTTTCGTTGGCCCGGAACCCAAATCGGCGGCGCTTTATGCAAATCCGGAAAATGACTATTTCTAAAACTTTCAACAAACATCATTGCTAAACCTAACGAAAATCTTTTAACTGCAAAATCAAACATTTCTTGAACTAAAGCTGGTGGATAATCTGGATCAAAAGAAATCATGCTGCCTCTGCCACCAATTAATGTACTATATGGAATTACTCTTCCTGGAACCCGCCTAATTACATCCACTGGAATATCATCTAGATACGGCGCTAAAACCGGAATCGCCGCCAAAACTGACGGGTATAAAGCATGGGCATCAGCTAAAGGGATTTCTGGGGTTCCCAGCGTCATTTTGTTTTTAAAAAGCTCAGTGAGGCTTGGATCAGCTTTAATATCAGTAGCAAATTTAGCCATAAAAGTATTAAGCACCATGCCACCCATACTGTGAGCTAAGAAATATAATCCTTCGGGATAAAGTTCAGGATTTCTTAATAAAAATTTCATGACGTGTGGCATTAATTTAGTAACCGCGGTCTCGATATCATTCTTGCCAATAAAATTTTCGTTTTTACCAAGTCCCGGAAAATCAAAAATCAAAACCGTAAAGCCTCGATCAAGCAAACGATTTAAAATTGGTGGGCCAACTTCTTCAACTTGGGTTCCGATTCTAAAGAAAGCTTCGGTAGAATTGGCAATTCCCGCCATTAAAACTACGCATTTACCATTTGGCGATGCTTTTCCTGGCAATCGCGATAATTCGGTTAAGTTTATTTTTCGCTTGTCTTCAGAATTAAATATATGGTGAGTTTTAACACAATCTTTAGCCTGAACCATTTCCATTTTATGCCATCCAGGCATTTCAGTTTCTAATAACGCTCCAGATAAATCAAACTCTAAACCAAGCGAAGGTCTTATTGCTAACACTTTTCTACCTAGACGACTAGCCCTGGAGGGAGTAAAAAATGCAGCATCGCGGGCCGCCAATACTGCCAAGCGAACGTGATCATGTCGTTTGAGTAAATCATAAGCAGTAACAATACCTGTTACGGAACTTCCCCACACCGCCTGACTTAAGCGTTGATGCCTTGATAATGGACGACCCTGAAAATTACCAATAGGAAACGGTTGTCCATCGATCATTGCCTTTCTGATTAGGGCTAACCTTTGTCCCTTACTATTGCTAGTTGATCTAACCGGCATACTAAAAACGGTTCTTTCGTACTTATTGTGGAAATCTCCTAGGGTTTAGCAAGCCACAGTGCTGATGAATTTTTAATTTAAAATACTCTACATCTTTGTAACCATAGGCCATCCGTTTTAGTCTTTTGATTTTGTTGTTGAGACCCTCTGAGATCGCTGAGCTAATCTTCTTTTTGAACCAATTAACGATATATTGCAGTTTACGGCTAAAGCTCTCAGCAATTATTTTAAAAGTATCAACAGTGCTAGCTAAAGCGTTCTTAATCCAGGCCTCTAAATGTTTTTGGGCTTCCTCAGGTTGACTGCAATCATAGACTTCTAAAAAGCTTTCTTTTAAAAGCATGGCTTTATAGATTGGTTCGTTGATCTGGCAAAGCCTAGCCAGATAATCTGTTTGATTTGTAGTTAGGTTGCTTTTCTTTTTGAGCAAAATGAAACGTTGACGACAATTTATCAGGTCGGTCAACTCATTATTGTTTTCTTTGCGTGCTTTGCGCAGCTCTTGTTTTCTGGTCATATCTACTGCCCAATTAAGTTTTTGTATGATGTGAAATTTATCGCAGACAATTGTAGCGTTGATCGCATGTTTAGCGGTTGAGCTAATATAGGTTCTTGCCCCATCAAGAGCCACGCTTTCTATTTTACCGCAGGCGTCTTGGCCAATGCTCTCGTAGTATCTGTCTAAAATTTCGGTCTTTCTTCCGCGGTCGTTCCAAATTACGGCTTTCCTGTCAACATCAACTACATTGGTTAGATAGCGATGATATTTGAGATAACTAACTTCATCTACACTCAAATTTATCGCCGCTGGAGTGGGGACTAATTTCTCCTTAAACTTTTCTTCAAGAATTGATTTATCTATACGGTAAACAGCCTCATCGTCAAGGCCGAAAAACCAGCCAGCTTCCTGGTTTGTTGTTATGGCTGTAAGCCTGCCAACCTGCTCAGCGAATCTTCTCGTAACACGAGACCATTTCTTAAGCCAAGGGATGTCTTCTATGTAAACACGGCCATCTTCAGGGCAAACGTAACGTCGTTTAACTACATGGAGGTAAGTTCTCTTGCCAAATATTGGTAAGTCTTCTACGATCGCCGTCTCAAAGCCATGGTAGCCAATTTTGTGGACTTTCCCGCAGCCTGAGCAAGCCCCATGTTTGCGTTTGTAAGGTTCTAACCGAAGATGAATCTCCGAATCGCTTTCTGACATTACCTCTGTGATTTTATACTCTGGAATATTTAAGGCTCTTTTGATACTATACGCTTGCATCGGTTTCCTCCCTGGTTTGTTTTGTTCTGGAAAACTAAACTATATCAGGTTCTTGGGAAACCGGTGCTTTTTATTTTATTGTCTATGTAGCAAGTGAGAAAAACCGCCTAAAGTAAACTAGTTACTTTAGGCGGATAAAATTTAATATTTACCCCAGCTGACGTGGATCTCTTAACTTCGAAGGGTTACGTGGTTTAAGACTGGTTGGATTACCATCACCATCAATTTCAACAGTATATGTTCTTACTCCGCTATCAATAATACTCTTCGAGTCCCTTACCGCATTAGGATTAACAAACCATTCCGAATACTTATGGGTTAAGGCTTCTAAAAGAATAATGGCCTTCTGATCTTCTAAGGTATTTACGTGTCTTCTTAACATAAGTTGTTCCATTAATATATAGAAAGGTGGTTCATTAGGAACTCGCGACTCCCCAACCATGCTGTATAAATACATCCTCAAACCATTTCTAATTGCCTCTACTGAAGCCAAATTATTTAAAACGTTACCTAATCTTGATCTGAAGCGATCAATGTCATCAATTCGCATTAATTTAGCAAGAATGGGGTCAATAATACCATCAACGTGTGCTTGCGAAACCTTTGGCCTTAGCGTAAAGTACCGACCAACAATGCTTCCGTCAGAAGAAAAAGTTTCTTGATAAACTACAATCGTATTTGCTTCCCGATCAACAGTTGGAGCAATAGCAAAAGGATTTAAACGCGGGTTATCAGTAATACTGGCCATGGTAAAAAGGCGATCCCCCTTATCAGGGATCGTATCGGATATATTATGAGCCCCGGTAGGGTCAATTCCTAATTTAATATAGGGTGCCATGGTTTTGCGTGGCACATTATACACATATCCATCATGAATCGTTACTTCCTCACCTTCAACTTCACCAGGAAGAGCTGTTCTCCTGGTAATGAACCTTCTATCATACTCTTCCGGATCTGCACTTTTAGCTCTATCTTTATCAACGTAAGCCCAGCTTGCACTGTATTCTTGTGTGCCTGCTTCACAAGAATCAGCAATGGTTCGAGCCGCAGTAACATTTTCAACCGCGCCACCCTCCCAAATAAATACATCAATTTTACCTTTTACACCGTTACCAAATTCTACAAGCTGTCCTCTGGCCATTGCTCCCACCGCTGGTGAATCACCATCATCAAACCACAGTGTTTTCTTTACGCCAAGGTCCTCTTCCAATTCACGGATCAAACGAGCGCGTCCTTTTCTAGAGCTAGAAGGTTCAATTTTTCCCGTTACTTTATTTGGACGTGGTTTAACACCTAAACTCATAACACCAAGCTCCGCCATTGTTCTTCC
>JBDRNN010000081.1:0-2047 GCA_043811145.1 Candidatus Bathyarchaeota archaeon | reverse complement strand
TCTTTGGAAGAAGACCCAGGCTGTTCGCGTCCTTACCATCCGGGTACGTGTCCAGGTCCACGATGAACTTGAGGTTCATCACGAAGTTTTCCATCCACAGCTTGGCGAGTGCATCCCTGGTTCCCTTGGTGATCGCTTCATTGAACCCCTCCACCAGGGTAACGTTCTTGGTGATGTGCCTGAACCAGTCAGCCCACGGCTTTCTCCCGAACTTGTCTTCCCGCTTTTGTTTCTCCAGCTTGTTGAAAACAACATCTGGAATATCGACCCTGAGCTTCTTCATCAGAGGATTGTTCCCGACAGCTTTAGGTTTCCTGGAACTTGAAACTCGAAAAAGTCTCCCCTGGAATACTTGTAAGTGGATTTACCGAGCTCCAGTATCACCTCGTGACTTTCAGGGACTTCTCCATCAACGGAGACCAATCCAAAACCAAGATCCATTTCCTCTTTGGTTAATTTGTTGAAGAAGTCCACCCAGTCAACCGACCGGTGCACGGTCTTCAGGTTCACCAGAGCCCAGTAGATGTCTTCGGGCAGTTCCACGTTGATCGTCTTGGTCTTACCCATCTTAGGCATCAAAGTAAACTAATATGGCTACGCATATAAGAATTGTGGTGGAAAGCGAACGTTTTAAATGTAAATAAACATATAAAATATACGCATGGCTCTTAAACCCGCAGAAAAGATATGCAGTAAATGTAAAAAGGTTAAACCAGTAACCGACTTTTCTTATCGTAAAAAGACACAAAAACATATTTCTCAATGCAAAAAATGTTTTGTTGAATATTATATTAAACCACGCTATAGATCAGATGCCGAGTACCGTAGAAAAGTCAAAGAAGGTGCTATTAAATCACAATCGAAACAAACCAGAGAATACAGAAACGAAATCAGGCGTAGAGCACTCCTAAATTATAGAAATATTCATAGAAAACAATATAATGAAAGTTGTAGAGCAACCTATTTCTTAACGGTTAGTGGGTTACGTGTAAAAGTTTTGGAAAGAGGAAAATGTGCTGATTGCGAGAGAAAGGTTGGAATAACTCCAAGGGATTATGCGATACATCATAGGAATAAAGATGTTTCAGATAACAGGTTAGAGAACTTACTGTTGTTGTGCGTGTCATGCCATTTTGTACATCACAGGCTAGAATCCAGTAAAGAGAACCAGTTACCGATCATTAACTCAAGGGTGAGTGATTAATTTAAAACTATTATGGATATAAAAAACAGAGGAAGGGGGTCTAATCTTTCCAGAGCGACCCGCCTTTTGATTTTTATCCGAAGATTGATTTGGATTTCAGGGTTTCCTCTGTCAATTCATCATCCCAAACGACTATGCACCTAAAACCGTACCTGGCATAATGTTCTACACAGCCTTTTTCGGTCTGATGATACGGAACATTTCTAAAGCTTTGTAACGGATCATGATACACTCGTCCAAAGATTTCTAGAACTGTTTTTTCACCATTACGATTATAGAAATCGGGTATCTTTCCCCCAACAATCAACTCTGCAGTATTCCCATTATATTTGAGTGGAAGATTAAGATGATTTATCAGTTTTATAGCACGCTTTTCTAACAAAGTTGGTCTCTTCTGTAAAGCCTCAAATGTTTTCTTCATCCGATAGGACACATACTCTCTATCCTGTTTAACCCCTCTTTGAGAAGCATATTTGCATGTATAACTACAATAATGATGTTTGGATATTTTCAAGCGACATGGGGGAATCCTAAAGGGTTTCTTGCAGGAATTGCAGGATATCCAAACATCGGTTTTATTGGTGGGAACGCTACCCTTTTTGAACTCGGTTGAAGGAGAGGCTCTTATGCCCCTTCGATGCCTTGAAATCAAAGCTTTAGATTCTTCGGTGTGATGCCTACCGTAGAATGGGTGGTTTCTTCCTTTAGTGTGTATGTGGAGGTCTTCAAGTTGACAGGATTTTGAACAGAACCTCCTCTTTTCTTCTGAAGGATAACGCACATCAAAAGCTCTGTTACATCGTTCACAAGTCTTGGAAATCATGATAACCTAAAAAAATAGAG
>JBDRNN010000080.1:0-9412 GCA_043811145.1 Candidatus Bathyarchaeota archaeon | reverse complement strand
AACAGCCCCGACCTAGATCAAACGGTAACTTTTACAATGATCGCCACTCGGCAATACGACAGCTCTAACGTGACCAGCTACATCTATGATATTTACCGAAACACCACGCTATGGAAGGATGATTATGCAACAAAAACATTCACTGATGCCAGCGCAGTCGAAGTGCAAAATACCTACAACTTCACATACATCCAAGACAGCACCTACACCCTGTTAGCGTTCGTGGATCCCTCCGACATCATCGTAAGCTGGGGAGGAAACGCAGAACCGACAAACGACCAAGTCACGATAACGAACATGGATGAAACGAATTACATATTTTCACAGAAAAAGGACTATCTTTTCGAGGGAAAGTATAGCGATACCGATGCTACGGGGGATGGTCTTTATGATGAATTTGATTTTGTGATGGTTTCTTTCTACGACGGGACTACGTGGGTGAATGCAAGTTTCCAGATGCCCGAGGACAGTTGGACGCTCACGTCTGGGGACGCTGTAGCGGACATCGTATCGGGATCCTCTTCTAACAGCACGTCAGGCAGTCAGCTCACGACCACGTTCGGCATAAGGATCGACTGGGATATTAATGACGCCTCAGACATCGAAGTCTACATGTGGTGCAACGATACTGGCAACGCAAGTCCGGGGTGGGAAGAGAAGCAAACCAACTATGCTAACATTGAAACGGATCTGCAAACAACATTCTCAATCGATGATGACCGTGGAAGTATATCGCAATCGATTACAGCTTCAGGGACCGTGACTTATGAAGGATCCTCAACAGCTCCTGCAGATGCAGAGTTCACCAGTGTTTCGGTTTATGATTCTGGAGACAGCAACAGGGGATCCGATGTTTCCATATCGAGCGGTGCGTGGAGTGTTAATTTCGATTCACCAGCCACGGTTGGACTTGAAACTTATAACCTCTACGTCGACATGTTGGACGCAGACTATGTGGATGGTGAGCTCACCACACCAACTGACACTTTCATTACTGATCGGTATGTGGTGAACGACAAAGGAGTAACCGACTCGAGAACCAACGTCGACGAAAGTGAAACTTATTATTTCAAACTGCGAAGCGAATACGACAGTAGAATGATGGGCTCGGGCGAGACCGTTACATTAAACGGAACAGAATCTGCATCATGGAATGCTGGCCAATCTCGTTGGGAATTCATAACCAGCAAATCAACCGTACAACAGCTGGTTCATTATGTTGATGTCATTTCAGATACATTCAGCACCACAGCTCTCCAAGCTCAATCCTCAAACACCACAGCGATAATCTGGGATCAAGGAAACTTCACACTTACCAGTCTCTCTGGAAACACTCAGGATCCAACATTCATCGTAATAGTGCAGCTGGACTACGATGACACAAATGCCACATTCAACGCTGGGAGCACACTTAAAGCATGGGTCGATGACGTGGAAAGAGCAAGCGAGACAGGCGAAGGAAACATCACTCTAAGTCTCGTGGCCAACATCACTAACAGCGGAAACATCGTTGTAAACGGCACCGACATAACCTACAGCATCGACGGCACATTAAACATCCCCTACGACATCTCAGCAAGCTCCTTGAGTAACCAGGGAGATCAAGCGGTGACAGTAGGCTACGACAAAGACATCCTAGTGACATGGGACAATGACGCATTAATCAACAGCACTGCAGTCAGCATTGAAAACGGAAAATTATGGATGCGACTGATCGCCAGCGGAACAACTTACTTGACCGAAAACACGACCCTTTCATCGATCGCATACGGGTCGAACAGTGAAACAGTCACCTTGGACTGCTCAGGCCTCCCCTATGGATCCTACGCATTAAACACGACCCTGCTCCAGATGGGATCCGAAGTTACACTTGACTCAGTCATCACCGTCTTCAGCATTAACCCCCTATGGGGTGGAGTGGCCATAACGCAACCTGCAGGAGAACCACCGATCTTACATCTTAACTACCCAGAAGTCGATGTGCGTGTAGGGGAAACAGGCACCACCCAAGTAGCCTTAACACTGGAAAACTATGAGGGCCTAAAAAGTTACGAAATTACAGAGATGCGATTCGGTAGCTCCCGAGGCAGCTGGATTGCAGTCAATGAGACCCTCCCGAAAGAAGTCACTCATCATCAAACGACTTTTCCAGACTCATCAATCATCATCCACGTTACACCTGACTTGGATACCGAGCAGAAAAAATATGCGATACCTTTCACTGGCGCCGTAACCGATGACCGTAATGGCAAAGCCTCATCTACCGGTCTTCTCATTGTGAACGTGCTTCCACCGCTCTTTCCAGAACTCCCTGAAGTCTCTATAACGGCATATCCTCCATCAGACAACTGGGCAATCTTCATCATATTGGCCCTCGGCATAATCGGCGTTGGTGTTATAGCGTTTCTGAGACGGGACTAACCTTCAAATATCTAGCTACTATTTTTATTGTGAGAATCCTCCACCGGATCTCATGTCATAGTGATAGCCTCCCACATCTGCACCCTAGGGGGCATCGCTTGACTCTACTTTTCATCATCTGATTTTTAAACAGCCTCAAAGCAAGACTATTTTTTCAAAATAAGCTCATCTTCAATCAGATTAAGGTATGTTTGGGATTTTAACAAAAACTCAAACGCCCATCTCCATGAATCAACTATTAACCCGTTGGAATGGAGCGGGACTAAAAAAATAAAACTGAGATTATTTTTTCCGCTTTACGAATTTGGCCAGTTTAGATCCGCATGTCGGGCATTCTGCTCTTACCAATGGTCGATTGTTTTTTGATCTTCCTTTCTTCACTTTGTCGTCTTGAACTGTTACCTTCTTTTTACATTTAAGACAAAATATTTCCAAGTAAAATCGCCTCACATGCTTTATTTTTATTTCTACTTAAGGTTATGGTAAATCGTTTCATATCTCAAAATGTATCCTGATCTGCAAACTTTCAATATTCTCGTTGCTATTTTTATTGTGAGAATCCTCCACCGGATCTCATGTCATAGTGATTGCCCCCTGCCTCAGCACCCCATGGGGGCGGTCACTTTGATTTAGCTTTTTGTTACTTTTGATGCAACATCTGGGTACAGCAGTGAATTTAAACTAATAATCTGTTATTAGAGAAGATTTATCAATCGATAATTTTTTCCAATTCATCATTTTTAATTCCAAGCTTTATCTCTCTGGCGATTCTTCTACCCATGTACATTCCTTCACCGTACTTCAAATAAGAATACGGCGAAGTGCCGATGCCCACGTTTGTTCCTGCGACTATCCTTGCAGATATTTCGAATGTAACTATCTCTAAGTTTTCTGTGACGACGGTTTCTAAACAGAATGGTCCTATTATCCCTGGTGGCGCTAACTCTTCAGACACTTTTGTTACGTTGTCACCCATTTTAAGAAATTTGGGAAGAAGCGATTCTCTCGCAGTTAGAGGTATGTTTCCCACAACGGTGTAGGTGGGATTCAAGTTAATTTCAAGTTGATTACTTGCAGGTATCTTCCCTATACCGTCTACCGTAGATTCATACCTTCTATCCATATTCAGCAATTCCACCTCATTCGCAATTAATGAGCGGAAATACGACGGATAAACAGTCGCACCAATAATATATTCTTGCAAGTATGTTTGCTTGAGATCTTCCTCTCTCAAGAGTTTCTTCTCAACCATTTTTCTTGCTTTTTGACGAAAAGACTCAGGAGAATCTGCGAGAAAATAACCGCTACCGCCTTTTGCGCCAGGAAACTTTACAATTGCTAACTTGTCTATCTCTGAATCTTTGAATATTTTTGGTAGCTTTAACCCTGCCCTCTGTAGCCATTCTCTTTGTTTTTCTCTGTCAATCTCCCATTGCAGTAGCTGTCTATTTCCAAAAACTGGTACACGCAACTCGTTCATCATTTTATCCATGTTTACGTATGCATTAAATGAACCATGTGGGACTAGTATCGTGTGTAGTCGTCTCAACTTTTCTTGAAAAGACTCGTCTATGAAATCTTTGAAATTATCCACTAAAAGAATGTGATCCGCTACAGGAAATCTTTGGTAAACAAACTCCTCGCCTTTTTTGCAGATGCAAACTGTTTGAAAGCCTTCTTCTTTCGCACCTTTAAGTATGTTGAGTGCTGAATGAGAGCCAAGTGTACCTATCGTAATTTTGCCTTTTTCATATTTCCCTAAAATTTTGTTTATTTCCTCTCTTTCTATCATACTGTCTACCATATCCCAGCTTTACTTGATGCTCCAAAAGGTTCTCTTCACGTTACGATCTCCTTGAGCTTATTCTTCTCAACCGCTTCTTTGATCTCCATTGCAACCCGCCTCCCTGGACCAACTTCTTTCCTGTATTTGTACTTCATGTAGGGGGAGGTAGGTTCTACGCAGGGACAACCGGGTATTCTTGGGCTTACGTCAAAAACACAGAACTCTAAATCTTTATTCATAGCTCCTTGCAGAGCAAACAGCCCTATCATGCCGGGTGGGTATTCTTTTTTACAAGCTTCAACGAATTTTTCTCCTGCCTCGAATATTTTTTCGAGTTGAGATTCCCTCATGGTTGCTCCCGTATGTCCTATTTCTATGTTTTGTGATGGTATCTTTGCCTCTAACTGTTCGTCAGCCGGTAAATCCAAAACTCCATCCAGATCCGTTTGGATTCTTCTGTCAAATCCCAGTAAGTCTATTTCACCGGTTATTGGAGACCAGAAATAGTTAGCGTTGAATTTTGCTCCAGTAACATATTCTTCTATTTTTGATTCCGCCAAGTCTCCTCTGTCGATTATTTCTTTTTTCACTCTCTCTTCAGCTCTGCTTTCAAACTCTTTAGGAGATGAGGCATAGAAGAACGCTCTTTCTATTTTCCTCTTTTTTTCAAGAACTTTTACTATCGCCAATCTGTCTATATCCTTATGTGAACGGAATGTTTTTGGAGTAAGTATACCTGCTTTTTCTAAAAGATAGTATTGATTTTTTGGTACATTTCTCTCTTCGCTTCTTAAGATGAACCTGTTTCCAAGGATTGGAATCTTAAAATTCTTTTCTATGTTGTCATATCCCACATAGACTGAAAAAGATCTATTCGGTACAAAAATCGTATTTAACGCTCTCAGTTTATCCTGATTTTCTTTTGTGACTATGTCCGAGAATTTATCTAAAAGTAGGATATGGTCAAACAAGTCTTTGTAATGTTTAACATATGTTTTTTCTCTTCCTTTTTGGCAGATAACCACCGTCTCTAGACCTTCTTGTTTAGCGCCAAAACCAATTTCCAAAGCAGAGTGTGAGCCTAGAACTCCAACTCTAATCTTTTCAGAGTTGTAACTTCCCACAAGTTCTTGAATCCCTTCACGATTCGTTTTAATCACCGGCTAATATTTATTTCACTTTATCCTATCTTTCGAAAAGTTTTTTGATTATGCTATATTTTTAAAACTTTTTCAGCTATAGCCTCTCCCATTTCGCTCGTTTTGGCGGTACCTCCAAGGTCGTAAGTTCGTACTTTACCTTCATTTAATACTTCGATGACAGCCTTTTCTATCTTGCTAGCGGCGGTGTCTTCCCCGAAACTTTCAAGCATCATCTTTGTTGCGAGGATCGTCGCCACTGGGTTTACCTTGTTTTGGCCAGTATATTTCGGTGCAGAACCATGAACCGGTTCGAACATGCCATAATTTTCTCCTATATTCGCACCTGCAGCAAAACCTAATCCACCTACAGTCTGAGCAGCTTCGTCTGATAGGATGTCGCCAAACATATTTGTTGTGACTACTACGTCGAATGTTTCTGGTTTTTTAATGAGGTGCATCGCCATAGCATCGATATGCAACTCTTCAACTGTAACTTCTGGAAATTCCTTGGCCGAATCTAGAACAGCTTGCTTGAAGATTCCATCAGTTAATTTCAGTATGTTTCCTTTGTGTACATATGTCACATGTTTCTTTCGTTTCATTGCAAGCTTAAATGCAAATCTGGCAATTTTTTCGGAAGCTTCTCTTGTGATTAATCTTAGTGCCACTCCAACATTGGGGGCTGCTTTGAACTCTTTGGCGAAATAAAAACCTTCTGTATTTTCCCGTAAAACAACTAGGTCAATATTTGGCTTTAATGAAAAGACGTTTGGTAGAGTTTTGCATGGTCTTACATTTGCATACAAATCGAAGTATTTTCTTACCTTAACAGCGACACTTACTGGTGAGCCCGGTTCTTCAGGTGTTGTCATCGGTCCTTTGATGCAGGCATCTGTTTTTTTGAGCATTTCTAGTGTGGACGGAGGCAAATTAGTCCCATACTTGGCTATGCAATTATAGCCTGCTTCTCCGTTGATGAACTCAAGCCGTAAACCTTTGGTCGTGTCTTCAACAGACTTTAAAACCTTAAGAGTTGCTGCAACTACCTCAGGGCCTATTCCATCGCCGTTAAGCACGGCGACTTTGTAAGTCTTAGACATTTTTAACTTCACAAGCTCCTTTTTCATTAATCTTTATAGTATCATAAATTTAATGCCTATTATATTTAGCAACTATCTTAACCTACATAGAAGGAAGAATAGTTTTGAGGAAAGGGATAGCCGAAGAGCGGGATTTAGTCAATAAGCTAGATAGACTTGGTTTCGCTGTTTTAAGAGCACCTGCATCCGGGTCGAGAACTAAACTTGACCGTCCGGATATAATAGCTGGGAGAGTGGGGCTTCATCTTGCCCTAGAGGTTAAATCTACCCATCAAAAAACACTTTATGTCAAAAAAGAATCCATCCATCAACTTATGCGATTTGCTGAAAAATTCGGTGCAAAGGGGTTGTTGGCAATTAAATTTAAACATCAGTGTCCCGACTGGATTCTTCTTGACCCTTCTCTTTTAACCCCAACTGAGAAGGGTTATAAAATAAATCTTAAGAGCGCCATAAAGACCGGGATTGGTTTGGAGGCATTAGTTACAAAGAAAATAACTGATTATAGTTGATCAGTTAGAACCTTAACAATTCAAGCCCTTCAAGAATGTAGCCTACTGCTAACAGAAGACCTACCAACAGATGGGTCAATATGGTTGATGCGTTAGCAGGGATAAGTTTGAGAGGCTTTGAATGATGAGCTCTAGCGTGTCTTATACCTTTTATTGCGAGGGGAAGGGTGATTAGTGCGATAAGTGTGAAGGGGGATATAATACTGAAAGTTACCCCTAGTACAATTAAAGCATATACCGCGATCAAAATTCCACCATAAACTTTTGCAGCTTTCTCCGTACCTAGCCTGACTACCAAGTGTTTTTTACCCACAGCCTTGTCTGCCTTGTAGTCTGGAAATTGATTAATGTACAGTACCGCTGCAATTAAGAGGGCGATAGGTACTGCAGCTAATGTACACTCCCATGTTAGAGTTTGAGTTTGAACATAGAACGCCCCTAAAGTCATCAGGATACCGAAATTCAAGCCTACGAATACTTCACCTACTCCTCGACTGGCTAGGTTAAATGGTGGAGCTGTATAGAAAAACCCTGAGAAAACACCGATTATACCTAGAAGGAGGATGATTGGCCCCCTAACAATGGCAAGGTATACACCTATGATTCCACTAAGAATTAAGAACATGAATGCTCCTCTGAGGACTTCCTTGGGCGTTAGAAGACCAAGTTGAATCACTCGGCTACCTCCGCTGAAGGGTCGTATATATTCTGTGTTAATTTCATCATTGCCACTTTTGTGGTCAAAGTAATCGTTAGCTACGTTGGTCCCGATGTGAATGAAGATTCCAGCGATAATGGTTAGGAGGAAGTATTCCCAGAGGAATGTATGGGTTGTGCCCCAAGCTACGGCCGAGCCTAAGATTATGGGGATGATACTTGCTGTTAGAAAGGGAACCCTAATCTCCGTTACCCATACTTTAAGTTTCTTTTTTAGAATCTGGTTTTTCCCCCTAACTTTTAGGTTTGGTTTACGGTAAGATATTATTTATAGGTTCTATTTCAGTAAAATCAGGGGGGTTTCCATGTTGGTGGAGATTGATGGTAGCCTGTTGGAGGGTGGAGGTCAAATTTTAAGGGTCTCGGCCGCTCTCTCGGCGGTGACAGGGACGCCTCTGAGAATCTTTAATGTACGCGCCAAACGTTCTCCGTCTGGTTTGAGACCTCAACACTTGGCAGCGGTCCGTTCTGTAACCGAGTTGACGAATGCTGAGGTTCAAGGTTTTAAGATTGGGTCAAGAGAAGTTGAATTCACGCCTAGAAGTTCTAAAGGTGGAGTTTTCCTTTTCGATATTGGAAGTGCTGGAAGCGTAACTTTAACCCTTCAGGCCTTTTTGCCGACTGCTACCTTTGCTTCTACTAAAGTTGAGGTAGAGATTCATGGTGGGACTAACAATCCATGGGCACCTCCAATTGAATACCTTCAATCTATTCTCTTCCCTACATTGAACAAGATTGGTTTCAAGGGTTCTGTGACATTGGTGAAGAGAGGATTCTATCCTACAGGTGGAGGTATCGTGAAGGTTAATGTTGAACCTACAAAAAAACTGAATCCCCTTGAAATGGTTAACGGAGGAAAGGTTTTGCATGTAAGTGGGATCTCACACAGTTCTAAGCTTCCATCACATATCGTCGAAAGAATGGCTAAAGCCGCTGGTGATAGACTCAAGGGGTTTGGAATTCAAGATTTAGAAATTATAACGAAATCATCTCAGCCTGAAAATGAAGTTTGCGCTATTGACTCTGGCTGTGGGATTTTTTTGTTGGCTGAATTAGATAATGGTGCTCTCATCGGAAGTGACAGTTTGGGAAGTATTGGAAAACCTGCTGAAAAAGTTGGAAGGGAAGTAGCTGATAATTTAATCAGAGAGCTAGAGACCGGAGCTTCTGTGGATAGGCATCTTGCTGATCAGCTTATAATCTGGATGAGTTTAGCAGACGGTATCTCAACGATAAGTACGAGTGAACTAACCTCCCATACAGCTACCTGCATAGAAATCTGCAGAAAATTTATTGATGCAAAGTTTGAAGTTGAAGGAAAACTTGGCGAAAAGGCAACCATAAAATGTCATGGAGTCGGGTTTGAAAACAAATTCAGCTAAATTGTATTATTAGTAAATAAAAAATGTAGGTTTTTCATGGTATGTAAGCTATTGTTTCAATTTCTACCTCTGATCCTTCAATTAAACCGCCTATTTGAATTGTAGATCTTGCAGGATAAGGTTTCTTAAAATACTGACCATACACCTCGTTCATTCCTTCATAGTCTCTTGCAAGATTTGTGAGAAAAACAGTAGTTTTAACAACGTTGTCGAGGGATGATCTGGCGGTCTCTAGAATTTGCTTAAGATTTTCTAAAACCATTCTAGTCTGCTCTTTAATATCTCCCAATTTTTTATTTTCAGTTCCAGGTTGGTTGGGCGCTATTGCTCCCATGGTAAAAACAAAGGAAAA
>JBDRNN010000079.1:0-2277 GCA_043811145.1 Candidatus Bathyarchaeota archaeon | reverse complement strand
AGACTTGCCTCTCCCCTGCCCACCGGGGGTGGAAGGGACATCTTGTCCGCCTTCGCTGATTTGAGTAGTTCCTTTTTCACCAGAACGTTGATCCCCTTGTCCTTCATTCCCCGTCATATCCGCCTTAGTGAGCTGGCCGTTAGCGTCAGGATACAACTGCCGCCGGGCTTCTTTAAGTATTCTCTCGGTCAAACTCTGTTTTAATTCGTCATTATTCACCTTATCCAAAGCTGGATTTCTCTTAAGCACCTCTTCAAAAAACTCCGTAGTCACTTCAAACACACATTCCTTTTCAGAGAACGTTTCAGCAATAGCTTCATCATAATCGTCATTACTCCACCACTCCTTCATTAACCTGGCAAGTTCACCCTGAGACTCAGAAGGAAACAGATCGTCCTTATTTAACTCCACAACTGTCTCCATTAACAACAGGCCAAGTTCCAATGCCCGCTTTAAATCTGTTTTGTGTTCTTGAGAATGTATTACCGATGCCTCTATTAATTTAATAATTAACTCCCGATTCTCCTCATCCTCAGATGAATTGGTAATTGCTATGGCCGTATCCCAGCTTTCACCAAATAGGTTACGCAAAGATGTCAAATCACCTTTTAATAAAAATTCATCTATAGCTCTTGTAGCCTTATTTGACCAAACCTCTTCCATGGCCGATATCAACATTCGCTCTGCGGAATAAGTATTGTTAGCTGTCTCAATTAACCACTCTGCAGACGGCTGTTCATCATTTCCTAATGCCGCCCCTAAACTTGACACTAACGGGTCTAAACGCCAACTATCAACAAATCTTCTTTCTGTCTCTTGGCTACTTTTACAAACTTTAACTTGCAACATCATTGATTTCAATTCAACCATACCCTCATTTAGCATGCGATACAAACCCAATGCTTCAGGATTGAATTCTTCTACAGACACCTGTCCTTTAATGCATTCTGCATGCGCGAATTCATGACTGACAACACCCAATATATCTGCAAAACCTTTATAGTTATCATTTATAACTACTATATAGTCGCCAGTATCTTTACCAAACAATATTGTCCCTGCAGCAGAACCCAGTCTAAATACACGATAAAGCCACGAATCTGGAGAAATAAATATAACATGGTCAGCGTCAAATTTAATATCATCCTTTAATTCCTGCCCAATCGTATTAAGAGTAAATTTTTGATCATCAGTGAGCTTCTGCACCCCGCCGTTCTTTCTTAATGCCGCTGCTAATTGTTTAGCATTTTCTATATTATCTAAATCTAATTTCTCGATAATCTCTTTAGTCCTCGCCAATCTCTGTTTTGCAGCATCCGTTTGTTCAGCGCTATCATCATTAATAGGTATTGTTAGCGTACTTATCAAATAGATATATTCTTGAATTAATTCTTCTACTCTATCTTTAGCTGTTCGACGAGTAACGGCGGGTTGGGCGACTTCGTTGTTTTGAGCAGTTTCTTGGGCGGATTGGCTAAGAACACCAGAAGTATCCGGATTATTAGCTTCGTCAATTCCTATTGTTGCGTCTTTGGGAACACTTACTTTGTCTGATTCTGGCAAACCTAAAGACCCATCCTTTCCCTTATGCTCCAAGGATAAACCATGCGTCTCTCCTGTTGCAAATTTATCTATATTTTCAATGCATTTTTTTATTAACTCTTCTGAATACCCTGCTTGTTTAATACCCTCAACTACACCCTGCCACATTACTTTTTCAAATAAATTGCGAACATCACGTACAATACCATCTAATTGTTCTTGTGTTGGTTGACTAATTTTTTTTGCCCGTTGCATGGCTTCCTCAAGGGCAACCGCCTGCAGTTGATCGTTTATTACTGCAGCTTTATTTTTTATTTCTTCTGGTAGTATATCTCCCAAAATGTCCACAAAAGGTATAGAAGTAATTGCACTTGTTATAGGCATTCCTTCTTCAGTTACTTCGGGTATCAAAAAATGTTCTAAGGTTTGGGCCGCTCCAAGACCATTCAATCCTTTCTTTATAACGCTATCTATGGGATTTAAAACAGAAGTGGCTGATATATTTGACACGGCATCTGCTAAAGTCGAAGGCGATGATAATGCAGCAGCAGTTGCACCAGCCATAGTTCTTATAAATTCCCTTCTTGTTATTCCTTCTCTGTTCGCGTTTGTGTTTCTATTTACATCCTTATCCTTATCCAGCCACCTGGTAATTGATGATTTTATCCTATTCCAACCGCTTCTGAAGAAACCTCCATTGTCTCTTCGCATCTTCTCTAAAAGAAGTTTTGCGGC
>JBDRNN010000078.1:0-8504 GCA_043811145.1 Candidatus Bathyarchaeota archaeon | reverse complement strand
CATGGGAAGTAAATGACGGGCAGGGAAAGGCAGGGAATCCAAATCTTCTATCAGTGATCTTGGATGAGTTATGACAAGATTACCGTTTTTTCTATAAATTATTCCTTTTACTTTTCCTAAATCTTCACCCTTCGAAAGAGTCTGAACTATGTCAATTATCGTCTCTTCTCCTTCACCAATGCAACCAACATCTACGGTTTTGGTCTCCCTCATCGTTTGCTCAGGCAAAAAGGTAATGTGAGCACCACCAAGAATGATAGTAGCATTGGGGCAAGCCTCCTTCGATGCCCTTGCAGTTGCTAAAGCTTCACGTATCGTTGATGTGGTTGCAGTAATGCCTATAATGTCAGGTTTTGATCTCGATAATTCTGTCTTAACTTTACTGAAGACATTTCGTTAACAGAAGCATCAAGTATATCCACTGGATATTTTGCGCGTTCAAGCACCGCAGCCAAGTAAGCTAGACCAATTGGTGGGGCGATCATTTTAAGAGAGGCATAGGTTTCGAGGTCTGGCCTTAGTGGAGGGTTAACTAAAGTTATTTTCATTCAATTGTCACTTCATCTATCCGGCGCAGATAACTTTGCTAATACTAGTTAAGGGTTGATTATTATGGGTTATTGTGCTTATCTTTTTATCAGTTTCAATAATCGTGAGACAATCATCTGGGAAAGTTATATCTGCCTAAAGATAAATGTATAGAAAATCGTATTCAATTAAACATATGAAAGGGTGGCTATTTTGAAGACAAAAATATCTATGGTTGATATAACTCTTAAACAAGTGGTTTTCAGGGAGGCTACGGTTTTAGGCTCTATCAAACTACGACCCGAAACTGTTAAACTTATCAAGAAGGGTTCGATTGAGAAGGGTGATCCCCTCGAGACAGCTAAGGTGGCTGGGATCATGGCTGCGAAAAATACGAGCCAAATATTGCCGTTATGTCATCCCTTGCCAATTACCGTGGTAAAAATAGAAACTAAAATTGTCGGAAATGACCGAGTTGAAGTCAGGTCAACTGTTAAGGCGAAAGCAAAGACGGGTGTTGAGATGGAGGCCTTGACAGCTACCAGCGTTTCCCTCTTGAACATATGGGATATGGTCAAAAAATACGAGAAAGATGAAAATGGTCAGTACCCCCATACACAAATAATTGGAATATCTGTAGTGAAGAAAGTGAAAGAGCCTAATGAGTAAAACTTCTCTTGAACACAAGAAGAAAGCCCCCCGTACCCTTTCTTTTGCGGTAGTCACGATAAGCACTTCAAAATACGCCCTCCTAAAGAACCGAGCCAATGAGGTAGACGATGGATCAGGAGATTTGATAGTAAAACTTCTCATCAAATCAAATCACAAGATTGCTCTAAGGGAAATAGTGCCCGATGACCCTGGCATGATCGCAAAGCTAGTAACAAAATCGTTGGGTAGGGACGATGTAGATGCAATAATAACTACCGGCGGTACAGGCGTAACTAAAAATGATGTAACCGTTGAAACTGTTAGGAAGCTTGTAAATAAGGAGCTACCTGGCTTTGGAGAAATCCTGAGGAAAATCAGCTACGATAAGATAGGTTCTGCCGCGATCTTAACGAGGGCATTTGCTGGTGTAAAAGCTAGTAAAGCGGTTTTTTGTTTACCCGGTTCACCTCAAGCTGTCGAAATAGCGGTTTCAAGTCTTATCCTTCCAGAGGCAGGTCACATACTGAAGCATTCAAGGGAGTAACACCTCTGTGCCTCGATACGCGGTCAAACTTTATTACGATGGTAAAAATTTCAACGGTTTTCAGTCTCAAAAGGATAGGAGAACTGCAGCCGCAGAAATATTATCTGCATTAAAGAGATCGGGACTCATTTCTGATAGTAACGAAGCTAAGTTTCAGGCCGCATCTAGGACCGATAAGGGCGCCAGTGCCCTTAGTCAAACCATAGCCTTTACGACCGATCAAAGATTTTCAACATCAAGGCTTAACGCTTTTCTTCCGCATGATATAAAAGCTTGGAGTTGGGCTTACGCTCCTAATGCTTTCAACCCACAGAGAGACGCATTGGAGAGAAACTATGTCTATACTCACCCATATAGTGGAGAAAACTTGGAACTAATGTTGGAAGCCTCTAAAATTCTATTGGGATCTCATGACTTTAGAAATTTCGTTAAAAGGACAAATGGCCCCTGTATCAAAACCTTGACAAAATTAGCTATTAAGAAAAATAAAGACATTCTAGCATTCAGTTTTTCATCCAAGAGCTTCGCACGTGGTATGATCAGGAAAATTATGACGGTCATCTTGGAAATTGGGCGAGGAAAGACTAGCGTTGGCTATCTTAAGAAGCTTTTAAATCCTGCATTTAAACCACTGGGGGGAGTATACCCCGCTAAAGCTGAAAACCTAGCGCTTTTCAACATAAAATATAAACTGAAATTCAATGTTGACAAACGTTCTCAAAGTGAGCTTATAGAGAAGCTAAAAGATGAAGTCACGTCTGCAGAAATAAAGAGACTCTGTGTTAACAAGCTTACTTGACCGCAGAGTATATTTTTACTCTTCTTGAAACTTGTGCTATGTCGAAATTGCTTACTCTGGCAAGGCACATTTCCAAGACTTTCTTAAACTGGAATAAAACTTATCTCTCCTGGTTTCGATTATTAATATGGTTTGGCGAGTGGGTGGGTGGCTTCCCAGTTTTGCTGGAGGAAACTCCGCTCACATGGTGGACCCGCAACGCCGTAAGGCGTAGGATGAGAATCCTAACAACAGTGTAGAAACGAAATGTCCAGCGAGATATGTCGATGAGGCGTGCTAAGTCGTTAAGGATTTCGTTGGAACCAGTGAAACGACTGCTTTGCGGGGTGCAAGGACAAATAGGCATCAATGAACTTCCACCCGAGATGCGGGTAGTCCGCTTAGCCACATGCCACCTAAAACAGAAAGCGGGTTAAGACAGATACTTATTTAGCATAAGCTAAGTCGGAGATCTGCCTCCCGAGACGGCCCACACGCCAAACCATCCCTCAAAACTTTTCTACTAATGTTGAGCGATATTGGTACCAGAGTGAATTATTAGTTGAAATTCATGAATCCAAGCTTAACCGATAAATTTCCAGTTAAGCTTTACGTTTATCACATGAGACAGGATGATCCTAAAAAATGCACAGCATCAAAGCTTCACCGCTTCGGTTTGGCAAGAATGATCTCTAACAAATCCTATATTCCCCATGGCGCTGTGGTTCTCAATCCTCTGTCAAAAGAGATTTTATGTTTTAATGACCGAAAGTCAATTTTAGACAGAGGTCTCGTCGTTGTCGATTGTTCATGGATGAAGTTTGAGAATGTTTTTTCGAGGGGTTTTAAAGGCTTAAACAGAAGGTTGCCCTTTCTTGTTGCAGCAAATCCGGTGAGCTATGGAAAAGTTTACAGGTTAAGCTCTGTTGAAGCTTTCGCTTCAGCCCTCTACATTGTAGGGCTTAAGAAAGAGGCTGAGAAGCTTTTGTCAATCTTCAGTTGGGGTTCCAGTTTTCTCACATTAAATAAAGAGCCATTGGAAGAATATCTTCAAGCTCGGAGCAATCAAGAAATTCTTATGAATGAAGAAATGTTTTTTAAAAGAAACTAACTGGGTTAGCTAGGCGTCATCATCTATAATCGGTTCAAATCCCTTAACATTCTAGTGTCTTTGTGGCTCATTGGGCTTTCAATAACCTTGGGTAGTTCATTTATGATGTCAGTAGGAAGTATATGGTACCCTTTCTTTGCATATACAATGTCGCCTGCCGCTCCATTTATGAAAGCTCCTGCAACGCCTGCCCTGAAGGCATCTATACCTTGAGCCATAAAACCTCCAATTGCTCCAGCCAGTGTATCGCCTGTTCCTCCAGCAGTCATTCCAGCATTTCCAGTTAAATTAAGCTTAACTCTATCACCATCAGTTATTATGTCCACATTACCTTTCAACAGAATAACTACTCCCTTCTCCTTAGCAGTTTTCTTTATTTGCGCTACTCTCTTATCAAAATCGGTTGGAAGGCTCTCACCTGTGAGTAATTTGTATTCTTCTGCATGGGGAGTTAAGATACAGTTCCCCTTTAGACTATGCTCTAACTCTCCAAAGATTTTCAGAGCATCAGCATCCAAGACAAGCGGTTTTTTAAGTTTTTCAGCGATATCTAGCAAATTTCTTATAGCTTCAACAGTGTCTCTGTGAACGCCGAGCCCAGGTCCTATAACTACGGCTGTTGTTCTGTTCATAAAGGTTTGAATGAGAGAAATATTTTCCTTGTCTATGTGATCTCCGTTAAGTTTTATGGTTATCAGGCTAGGACTGAAGGAAGAGATTGCCTGACTTACCTGCTTTGGAGCCGCTACATAAACCAAATCAACACCTGTTTGGAGGCCAGCCATCCCAGCTAGGGCTGGAGCACCAACGAAAGTCTCGTTTCCTCCAATGATCAGCAGACGTCCAAAATCTCCTTTATGAGATGCGGACGGTCGTTGTTTCCTTGCTAGAAGTATATCTCCTGGACCAGTATAAGTCTCAGCCTCAAGAGGGATTCCAATATCCGCTACGGAAATGTCTCCAGTATATTCTTTTGCTTTCGCTAGTCCTGTTTTGGGTTTATGGAAGGTAACCGTTAGATTTGCTTTTACTGCTTCCCCTAAAACCTCTCCTGATGTTGCTTCAATACCAGTTGGTATATCTACCGCAACACAAAAAGTGTCAGCCTCATTTACTTTCCTGACAGCCTGCAAGATGGGAGGTTGAATATTTCCCTTTACCCCTATTCCCAAAAGAGCATCGATAACGATATCTGATGAGATTTCAGGTAGTTCCGATGAGTCACGCGTTACGATGGTTTTTACGGTAGATTTCAACTGTTTTAGAGCATTCCAGTTTTCCATCACAGTTGCATCAGTTATTTTTTCTTCGTTGCCAACCAGTATTGTTGTAATTTCAAATCCTGACGAAGCTAGGTGCCTTGAAGCAACCATTCCGTCTCCTCCATTTCTGCCGGGTCCTACAAAAACGACGCATTTTTTATTTATATCGAACTTTGAAGTTATCTCTCTAGCCACTGACCATCCTGCGCATTCCATTAATTTTTCCATGGAAACCCCTAAGTATTCCGCGTTTTTCTCAAGGGCCACCATTTCTTCTGCTGTAACCTCTTTTCCCATTTTCTTGCATCCCTTTCATGCTCTAGAGGTGATCAAAAAGCTTAAAGATTAACTATAATATAAACAGAATATTCTGAACAAAGGGGGGTTAAGATTTACGCCATTAGCATTTGTACTTATTAATTCTGAGGTGGGGGCTGAAGAAGAGGTTCTTAATGAGCTTAAGAAAGTTAAGAATGTTAAGGAAGCCTATGGCGTCTATGGCGTCTACGACATTGTAGCTAAGGTTGAAGGTGAAACCATGGACAAATTGAAAGAGTACGTAACATGGAATATCCGACGCCTAAAAAATGTGCGTTCAACCTTGACTATGGTCCTTGTTGAAGGTGGGCTAAGGTAATCTGCGCCTCTTTTTCAAAGTTTAACACAATCTTTGCTCTATTCTTTCCAACCAAGCTGAGCTTTTTGTTTAATTGGTAGTGACCGATGCTAACTCAACTACATATCGGTATTGATGATACAGATTCGCCGACTTCAGGCTGTACAACATATATAGGCGCTCTCTTAGTTGAAGAATTTCGCAAAAGAGACTTGACATTTATTGACTATCCCAATCTTGTCAGGCTTAACCCGAACATCCCGTGGAAGACAAGAGGAAACGGGGCAATCTGTTTAAGGCTACGCCTCGACAAAGATGAGATTAAAAATGTTAAGGAGTTAACTATCAAGTGCGTTGAGAAGAACTCTGACCTCCGGTCAACGAGAACAGACCCTGGAATTGCTTTTCTCGAAGGTAAACCTCATGATGGGTTAAAATTCTTCTACCAAGAAGCAATATGTGGGATCATCAATCAAAAGAAAGTTTTGAAGATAATCCGAATTTCTCACATGGAAGCTTTGGGACTTGGGGGTTCTAGGGGAATCTTGGGGGCTTCAGCCGCTATTGGAGGTCTACTTCAAGGTGATCACACTTATGAAGCTATCACTTACCGCCTCCGCAGAAATAGGGGGAAGCCTAGAAAGGTTGATGAGAACTCAGTTTTGAGAATGGATCAAAAGACACAGCCCTTCACTTTTAGCAACTTCGACCCTGAAACAGGGCGAATTCTAATAACTCCAAGAGGTCCTGATCCCCTCCTCTTTGGGGTGCGAGGAGAGTCTCCTAAGGTTGTAAAGAATGCTCTCGGAATGATTAAGACTGGTGAGGAAATCGAAAGATGGGTAGTGTTTAGGACAAATCAGGGTACTGATGCGCATCTTCTCAGAAAATACAAAATTAGCGAAACCCGCCCTTTCATGCCAGTCATTGTAGCGGGTAAAGTAACAGGTGAACCATTGACAATTATAGGGGGTCATGTGATATTCAAATTAGGCGATGAAACAGGTGAGGTTAACTGTGCTGCCTATGCTCCTACGTGTAGTTTCAGAAAAATCGTTAGAGAATTAACTTTTAACGATGAAGTAATGGTCTTTGGCGGTGTGAGAAAAGCATCACGTATCCATCCACAAATAATCAACATTGAAAAAATCAGGGTCTTAAAATTAGCCGATAAGGTGCAATATGTGAACCCTGCATGTCCACGATGTAATAAACGAATGGGCTCAATGGGTGTTAACAAGGGTTTCAGATGCAAGAAGTGTGGTTTAAGAAAAGCAGGTTTAGATAAGGTGATTGTAAAGCTCCCTCGTCAATTAACACCCGGACTTTACATCACTCCTCCAAGCGCTAACCGGCATTTAACAAAACCCGCTATAAGATACGGTCAAGAAAAATCGGGGGTATGTTCTTTTAGAGAGCGTTCCCTTGTTGATTTTTACGAATTAAGAACCCGAATAACTGTTTAACTCTAAGAGGATGAAGTTCGCTTATTCGGTGTAACCGGGGTTTTTCTAAAAGTTTTCCACTCAACTCGTAGCAAAGGTCAAAAGTTAACAAGCCCACCGCACTCAAAGGAGTTATCCACTGTAGAACGGCAAAGAGGACTACTGAAGCTTTAAGTAAACCTCGGTACCTGAAAAAGAGTTGAATCCTTCCCTTTTCTGCTTTCCGATCGTGGACTAGTTCATCCAAAAACGCTATCGCTGAAAAAATTCCGAGAAAAAGCAAGATTGGAGGTTTGAAACCAAAAATCACTGATAAGACTGAGAGATAAGCCAGCCCAACAATAAGATTCAGTCTATTTACTTTTAGTGAGATAGCACTCCCGATGACCACTGCCAGTATGACAGTTGAAAAGTAGGGGTCACCATTTAAGAGCAGCCAGAAAAATGTAGCCGAAGCGAGAGCTGCAATGTATCCGATAAGGTTCTTCTTTCCTTTCTCGCCATATTCATCCGCAATCTTCAGAGTGAAACCTGCCAGTGCGAATAAAAATATGTAGAAAACAATCATTGAGCGTCAACTTTGTATTATTCTGATATATCTGCTTCAATGTTTATGTTCGTCATCTTCAAAAAACTTCTTAGAACTGACAGCCCCGTAGTTTGATCATGGACCTGTCCCATAGTTTTTCCAACTAAGCCATAGCTTTCTATACCGTAAAACTTTGCATAAGCTAGAATTAGCCATCCCAAACCTGTCATCCTTCTACTGCTCAATTTTTCTATCTCAGGGTCTCTTGTTTTCTCTATTAATTTTCTTCTCCCTGCTACGAGACGAACTTTGCCTATGGAGGTAGTTGATGGTATTCCATCTAAAACAGACAATCTTTTGCATCCCAATTACATTAAAAATTCAAGGATATATGTGCCTAGATCAAAGTGTCCTTCAACATCATCATTTTCCAGAATATTCACGTCACTAGTTGTTATAGCCAAATTTGGTTCAAAGCTGTTCTTGCCATAGAAGTCGAAATGCGGGAGGTAGCATATGCCTGCGTTGTCGACAAATACCTTGTCTGGGAAATAGTGAGAATGCAGTTTTGTGAAGTTTGTCGCATTTGTATATTTTACAAGAAGGTCTACGGCAATTTTGCCAACATAATCTGCTCCAGGCAATCCCAAAATAGCTACCGGCAAGTGTAACTTCATTTTTGAAAAGACATCTAAGTAAGGTTTATGCAAAGATTATACCAACGATCCATTGAGATCGAGATTATTCAAAATAGCTGGAGGATACAGTCTTATTCATGCTTGAAGTTTTCTCTTTAACATATCCTCCAGTCCGTTCTCACCAACAGCGCCTAGAACTTGATCAATAGACTGCCCCTTTGCGAATAGGATAAAGTTGGGGATTGCGCTTATTCCATACTGTGAAGCTATTTTAGGGTTTTCGTCCACATTTAATTTAGCGAAGACAACTTTTCCAACATACTTTTTAGACAAAGCCTCTACAACTGGTCCCATCGTGCGGCAGGGCATACACCAATCAGCCCAAAAGTCTACCAGCACGGG
>JBDRNN010000077.1:0-3137 GCA_043811145.1 Candidatus Bathyarchaeota archaeon | reverse complement strand
CTTTATATCCTATACCCCCACTTTGCAGCGAACCTTTTTTTCATCTTTTCTATTTCACTCCTATTTCTGCGGATCACTTTATACGTAGGGGGGTTTACGAGAGCAGTTTTTTCACCATCCACGAATAAGAACTTATGATATGCCCCCGCTTCCCCACAAACGGCTAATCTAAGTCCCTGACTTCTGGCGTTTGCAGCCCAGTCAAAATCGGTTAACCCCATAGTGAACTCCTTATCGGGAAGGACAAGAGGATCGAGCCGAATTAGTCTAAACCCATTGCAAATATACTCTGTTTCATGAACTCCGCTAGTCCAAACAAAGTTACGGTAGATCCATTTGTTGATGTCTTTATGGTATACTTTTATCCCTCCTAGCATGTATTTACGTTCCCCACCTCTTCCTGGGGTTATTAAATAACCAGATATTGCATGAAATTCTGGGTGTTCATCTGCTGCTTTTACCAACTCATCTATTGCAGAAGGTAGTAGTTTGCAATCATCATCTAAGGTTATTACATATTCATATCCAGCTTCTGCTAAAAGTTCAAAGACCTGTGCTCTTGATGGTCCAGGCCATTTTCGAGGGTCATTTACTCTATAATGTACGAATGGTTTATCTTTCCATTTATTTAATACGCGCATGTTTTCATTGCTATAATCTGCTTGGTTAGTGACTACAATTTTCAGTGGTGTAGTGTTTAATAATATGCTATCTAGACACTGTTCAAGAAAATTGGGTCGCATTAAAGTTAAAACGGATACTGCTACCCGTTCATCTTCTTCCCTTGAGATTGGTCTTAAGTCTTCTACCACCACTTGTTCAACGCGCGAACGCGCAATTACTTTAGGGATATTCTGAGGCATCGTGAAATCTGCTGGTCTTATTGAAACATGTCCTGGTTCAATGAAATCATGAAACGAACGCGATACACGACGCGGAGTTATGAGTTTAGGAAGAGGTATGACAGTCTCTTTTAAGGGGTTTAATTCTGGGCTAGGTTTGTGTACGGACGCGTTAGGTGGGAGTTGTCCTGGTGGCGGGGTTCCTGGTGGAGAAGATTTTGGGGGTTTTTTAGACAATTGGGAATACTCCTTTTTTATAGTATGGAAGTTTTCTCCTTAAGATACCTACGTTTCGTTTCAGACATCTCTTTTTCCAAGTATTCTTCGCCGTATGGAGTTGATGATAGACAATGGCCATGCTCAAGGCTTTAGTATTTTTAGGTGTGAGAATCTTGACTCCGTTAAAATATAGTTTCAATATGAAGTCCATTTCAGCGTATCCCCAACATCCATTGTAGTCTTCATCGAACAAGCCCACAGCATATGCATCTTGCTTATGAAAGCACATGCAAGTTCCTATTGTCCCCTTGACAGAATCACCATCGCCTTCAAGACCACAGAGAATATATTCAATGGGAGCATTAATCAACGCAAAACCCGCCATTGCCATTCCCTTAAACTTCTTTCCCTGTCTCTCCTGCTCCTTAATTGACTGCTCAAAAACACACAATCCACTTGCAAATTTTCCTTTCCCAGAGAACGATCTTAACACATCTATGCATCCAGGTTGAGGAGTCGTATCAGCATCAAAAACCACTATTAAATCATTTTTAGCAGAACGTACACCCAGATTTCTAACGCTGTTAGTATTCCACCCAGTACGTTCTTCAACTTGGACAAACTGAACATCTGGTATGTACTTCTTTTCAAGCATCTTCTCAACGCCATCTGTGCTACCCCCATCGGCAACAATAACCTCATCGCCCCTCTCGAAGTTGACTTGACCCATGGTGTTCTGAAGACTCTTATCCAGTGCCCTTTTCTTATTATAATTTATGAAAATAATGGATAATTGTTTCATATCATGCCACCTTATTCCTTATATCTTACTTCTCCAATTTATAGTTTACAATGAATGTGGTGGCATCGTTTCTGTTGGCAACAAGTTTTGCCTATCTTGGATGTGCCTTATTCAGTATTCTCAAGAAACCTGCTTTAGTAGGAGTAGACAGAACCGTTCAAACATTGTTTTACTTGCTTGCATTCATTATTTTCCAGTGTGTCAGTTGTTGCCCATCCATAGTCATTCTGAATTATCTATTAGGGATAGCGTATGCCTTTGCATCAATTGGAAGCTTCATAGGATACCCCCAGAAATGGAAATCCTATTGGAAGACTGCCCCAGACATGGGAAGCGACGCAGGTCAAATAGGAATGGCGTGCTGGGATTTAGCCATATCAATTTCCCTTTTCATTCTCTGCTAATTGTTTTCTTATGTCTCGCAGTTCACGTTCAACTCGGTCAAGTCTAGCCTGTTGTCTATCCTGTCGCTGAGATAAGCCCATCAATGAAGGCCTATTCGTATATTTTGAAATGAACTCATCTAGTGCGATTCGATAGATCTCTGATAAGGACTTGTATTCTCCACTTTCTATAAGATGATTAAGGAAGATTTTGGTTTTAACTGGAATATGAAAATTCACATCCTTTATTTCGGACATTTCATGACCAGCTATATTTTTTCTTCTAAATTTGTTAATTTGCTATTTATATCTCTAAATATTTTATCGTGGCTATCTACTCTTGCTCTTAATCTCTGCATTTGTTGGTCAAGACTAAAAATGCTTGGTCGATTTGTGTATTTTGATATGAATTCGTCTACTGCTTGTCTTAGTATCTCAGATAAAGAATTATGTGTACCTGAAGAAACTAATTTTTCAAGGAATTCCCTGTCTTTTCGAGGTATTCTTGCAGCCGTTCTTACAAGATTAACATCTCGTTCAACATTTACGTGGTTTCTTCTATGATGACCTTGAATAATCATTTCTAAGTTTTCCTTAGAATCATTTAGACTGTTTCCATCTATGTGATGTATAATGCAGTCTTTTGGAACCTTTACGTTATGATATAATTCATATGCCACAATTGCTCTAGCAACATATCCAGTTTTTTGTGTTCTGTGATGATCTGGAAGATAAACCATAAATCTATTGTTTGAATTTATGTATCCTTTATCGAAATTGTTTATAGACCATCTTTCACTCTTATTGTCAGACATGTGTAACACAACGCCCACACATCTTTAAAAGCATTATCTATCATCTTACTTTATGGTGGCATAAGTAGTTGAGTTT
>JBDRNN010000076.1:0-2315 GCA_043811145.1 Candidatus Bathyarchaeota archaeon | reverse complement strand
CCACATTTATATTCGATGGGAAAGCCTTTACAGCTTCATCTGCTGGGCCTCTGTAAAGAACCGTACGTTTATCTATTTGTTTGAGGTTAACCTTATGAGCCTTAATGTAAGGTGCTTCTCTATAACTCATTGGGTTTTTTATAGTTACGAGTTCAACCCTATCGGTTTTTGCTATCTTCGAAGCCTTTATCGCATCTAAACCTGCAATGGCCCCAGTTGGCACGTAAATTTTTCTATTGTTTTTTTTAGCAAAGTTTTCTAATTTTGTTCTTAACCCTCTATCTAATAGTGCGCCTACACTTAAAATTAAGACATCTTTGTCTGTTTCCAAAATTTTTTGAGCATATTTTAAAACTGCCTTTTGACTGGCAGCTTCAATGACAAGATCTAAATCTTGGCTCAAAAAATCATTGAAATTCTTAGCAATGTATGGCTTATCTCTCATTAACTTTGATAGTGCCTCAGCCTCACTAAAATCCGTATCATAAACAGTTGCTAAAACTGTTTTTCCAGCTTTTCCCTTATCGATGTATTTTGCCAATGTCCTTCCTATAGCACCACAACCAATTAACCCAGCTTTCATTTTGCGTGATTCCTTCCGTGAGACAAGATGCTATTTATCTTAAAACTATTAGCCCTAAAAATTTGCCTCTAAAAGGTTTTTAAGCATCTGTTAGACCACTTTTTTAGTTATAGTGATGTTAATGGGCAAGTTCAAAGTTGCGATTGCTCAAGTTGACTGCATTCTAGATGACAAGAAAGCAAACATGAACAAAGCTTCAAATCTAATCAAAAAGGCATCTAAAAATGATGTAGAAATCATAATCTTTCCAGAAGTTTTTCTGAGTGGTTATGCTTTGCATGAAAGACTTCCCAAGCTGGCGGAGAGATTCAATGACAAAAGTGAGGCTGAAATCAGCCTACTGGCTAAAGAAAACAAAATAATGATTATAATGGGTTTTTTAGAGATTAACACTCAAGACAAAGTTTTCAATTCTCTCCTCTTAATGAATAAAAGTGGCAATTTGGGGGAATGCTACAGAAAAACTCACCTTTGGCCTAATGAGCTGAATTATTTCGAGCCTGGGAAAGAATTAACCGTAATCCCTACTGAGATTGGGACATTAGGTTTGATGATTAGTTATGATCTTTATTTCCCTGAAGTAGCTAGGGCGCTATCTCTAAAGGGTGCAAAAATACTGTTTGTCTCAGCTGCTGATTGGATGCCGCATGAGTCCTATGTTCGAGCTTTTGTCAGGTCAAGAGCTCTAGAAAATCAGGCATTCTTGGTTTACTCAAATAGGGTAGGAAAACAAGAGAATATGAATTTGAACTTCTTTGGTGAAAGCTGCATTGTAGACCCTAAAGGAAATGTAATTACTAAGGCTGGGCGCGGTGAGGAGTTGATGTTTGGGGAGATAGATCTTTCCACTGTCGAGAAAGTCAGGGCCGAGGTAGATTTCTTCAAAGATAGACAACCTAAACTCTATACTGGACAAAGGTTGTAGTCCCGCGGGCAGGATTTGAACCTGCGACAGTCCGGTTTCTGTTAGCCTAGAAGGCTGGTAAACTTGCCCTTGAGGCGGGTTCTACAGCATCTTCTTCTTCACTTTTCACAGTGAAGGATCGGAAGCTCTTCCAGGCTGAGCTACCGCGGGTCAAAACAAACGATGAGAAAATCCACATATAAGTTTTTAGAAATTGTATGAAAGCTTCGGTCATGCCCTGAGATTAAAAATGCAAATCTTCCTTCAAATGAAGCGTACCTATACAATCATTTTAATCTTCTTGGCTCTTTCATCTATCAATTTCAACAGTTCCTCAGTATAATCTGCTTCCTCCTCTAAATCTTCTTCATCATCTGCTAAATACGTGTACATTTCAGTTAGATCCTATGCATGAAACTCTAAATCAAACTTAAAAATGTTGCCATAAACGAATTCTAAATTTATTAGTTTCAATAAGGTAAATGTTTAATAATTTAGCAAGCATAATTTCTGTCGCCTTAGGATCTTAGATCCTGAACATATTATGCGCTTGCCCTGGTAGTATAGAGGTAGATTAATCCAAACTAATCTAAATCTGCCGTAGAGTTCGGTCTAGTATGCGCGGCTGTCGCCCGCACGACCCGGGTTCAAATCCCGGCCAGGGCGCCACATAACTCACACACATATTTTATATGGAAATTAGATGTACTCTAATGTAGGAGTTAAGTTTAGGGAAGTAGGCGTAGATAAAATAGCGTTTTTTATCATGTTCGCTTTTTGCCTCGCTAAACCTCTATTTTTGGCTCGAATATAAGCGAGGTGAAAAAG
>JBDRNN010000075.1:0-14276 GCA_043811145.1 Candidatus Bathyarchaeota archaeon | reverse complement strand
CCCATGGTCCTCTGCAACCATACCCCAGTTTTTATTTTTGAAGAGGGTCCATGCCAATCCTGCAGAGATCGTCTGACCTTCTTCCCCATCCTGTCTAGCCATTACGCAGTGAGTTATGTATCCTATCGGCAAATTTTGTCTTGTTACTTCACTAAAACCTTCAGGAATTATTGATGAAACTTTAACTATGTTACAATTTCCAACTCCAGCTTTTAGCAAAGCTTTGTCGAATGCATTTAAGGGAGATATTTTATCTATGGCCTTTCCAGAGGTTACGAAATACACTTTGTCCATCTTAAAACAATCAAACTTCTTGTTAGGATAGATTGAAGTATTAAAAGATTTTCGTTCAAATTTTTTAACTATAAAATCTAGAGTTCAAGCTGAGAAATGTTTACAAACAGAATGTGTCTGAAATTTTTTGAAGTTTAGATTTAAACCTGTGTTTTATGGCGGGGCCGAGGGGATTTGAACCCCTGACAAATTCGATCATTTTTTAGTTCGCTCTCCTTTTTAAGGTGTGAATAATATACCGCCCACCAGCTTATTTAACGGGTGTGGGATCAGTTAAAAGTTGAAGAATATGAAGTATGAGGTTGAAGTAAAATTTCATAGAGATTTTGTTAAAGTAGATGGCGATAGACTTTTTGTTGGTTTAACTTCAAAACCTGAGAAAGGTAAAGCGAACGTGGAGTTAATCAAAAAATTAGCTAAGCATTTTAATGTTTCATCTTCTCATGTAAAAATTATCGTAGGATTAAAATCAAGAAGAAAAATCGTGGAAATAACTCTACCATAACATTTTCTAAAAGAAAACGGTAAACACTATTCACAGGTTCATCATCTCATTCCATGGTCGAAAACTTATGATGAACTCTCGCGCAATATGTCGCCTTTAATCCTGACATCGATCACTTCAGATAGCTTCAATGATGAGTTCTGAGAAATCTCATCTCTTGCTATCTCTTCAAGAGCACTAAATACTTTGTGAGCTAGCGACTCTGGCGGCGTACTTAACTCACCGATTCTAACACCTGTAAGCTTCAAGATACGCAACGTATTCTTCGTCTTCACGTTTCTAGCAGAATTAATCACAACGTCAAGCATGTCTTCAGATGGAACAAAGGGTATCTTCTTCGTGAACTCAAATCTTAGGTTCTCAACAGTTAAGCCGACTTCTCGAGCATACATCTTATAGAACGAGTATAGGATTCTCTTGCCTGTCTCACTCCATCTACAACTATTCTTCAACCATTCAACTACTGCATCACTATCATCAACATCTACACAGTTACGGTCAAACACTCTGAGATGATGAAACAGGTTTCTAACAGTAGCTTCACGATATTTGCTTCTTAGCTTCTCACAGACAACTGCAATCTTCGGTAGTTTTGATGGATGGCTGTTGGATACATGTTTTATGGCGGGCCCGAGGGGATTTGAACCCCTGACTTCCGACTCCGCAGGCTTACACTTGACTTTTATAGGTCAACCAGTGTCCTAATCCTGATTGTCCAGATCAATGAATCTTCTAGACGACGGGCCCTCTCAACGAATATATCTATTTCAAAGGTGCTATAAATTAAAAGCTTTAATAGCGAGGGTAAGAATGTCTATAGGTTTTTTAGATATCAACTCCTCTAAAATTTAGAAGGGAAACGTAAACCAATGCCTTTAAAAAAAGTTGCAGCAGGCCTTTATGCAAACTGGGATTCAAAAGTCAAAGTTGATGACAAGATTGTAGATTGGACCAAGTCGGTGGCTACAAAGCCTAAAGGTGCATTTCTCACTTCGATAGCGGAAACAGCCTACACTTTGAAGGAATCGTTCAGGAAAGGTGGAGAGGAATTTTTAATCTCTAAACGTATCTACTCGACGCTTGATGACATGTTCAAGCACAGAAAGAGAGAATTAGGCGGGAACGGTCTCAACATGGGTAAAACGTTACACGAGTTAGGCTTTAAACCTCTAGTTTCCTATTCCTCTAGGCCTTCACGCTTAATGCTTGCCTCGCCTCGGTTAAAAGTTGCGTGTGGAAAAACAGTTAAAACACCGAGAGAAGCTGTTAGAAGCGGTGATCAAGAATACGATCACATAGTTTTTGAATTTAAAGAAAATCAGAAAAAAGGAATCCTAACCAGCGGAAGACACATCCTATCTTGGGATGTGATGTCTTCTACAGGAATATTCGACTATGACTTCTTAGAATATGCCTCCAACCCAAAACTAATTGATGTCCTTCTCATAAGTTACGCTCATTTATTACTACCCAGATACAAAAAGAAAACCGACGAGATTATTGAGCGTCTTAACCGTCCAAGAAGACCTAAGGTTCATCTTGAACTCGGTAGGGGTTCTGAGGAATCTGTTAGATATGCTCTGAAAATGTTTGCGGACTATAATTGTTCAGACTCTTGGGGTATGAATGAAGATGAATGCATCATGTATCTTGGAGCTAAATCCAAAAATGTGGAAGATATAATTGACGCAACAACGAGGGGTATAAGGAAATATAATCTGGATAGAATATGTGTTCACTCACCAGATTTTGTGTTCTCCGTCTCAAAATATTCTTTTCAAAAAGAGTTGAACTCGCTTAGTAGAGGATGCATTGTCTCTGCAGCTTTAACTTTAGGTGGGATTAGCAGAAATCTGAAGAATGCAAGATTTTTACTGAAATCAAAAGTAACTCCGGTGAAAAGAAAAGTGGGAAAATACCATCTATGCCTTATCCCGACATACATAAATCCCAAGCCAAAGACACTTACTGGGCTGGGTGATGCCTTTTGCAGCAACCCAAGCCGTTATAGCTTTTAGCTAGAAATAATTAGTTAGTAGAGGTTTCAAGAATTTGTCTCTGCCCTCCCACTGGATTGATAAACTCGCTGCCGACATTGAAAAAAGAGGAGATGATAAAATTGTCTTCAGCACGGCTAAAACTCCCAGTGGCCCAATTCATGTTGGAATCGGCAGAGAGCTGGTTTATTGTAGCGTGTTTGAGCGTTTACTCCGTGAGAGGGGACACAAGACTGAATTTTTATTCTTCATAGATGACTTCGACTCTCTCAAAAGCTTCCCCCCTACAATTCCTGAGAAATTCACGGTGCACAAAGAGTTTCTGGGAAGACCAATGTACAACGTACCGTGCCCGTTCAACGACTGTGAAAGCTGGTCAAAACATTATGCTCAAGAATTAACCGAAACCTTCCCATCTTATGGTTTACATCCAAGAATCATTCGGACTCATGACCTTTACCAAACCCCCGAGATGAAAAACATTATCAGAACCTCCTTAGAAAGGGTTGACGAAATCCGGAAGATTCTAAGGGAAATTACAGGTTCTACTCTCACAGGCGAGGTGCTTAAAACCTTTGAAAAAGATTTGGCCATATGGTACCCTTGCCTTGTTCTTTGTGAAAAATGTGGAAAACTCAAAACGGGTAAAGTAACAGGATACAACTCTTCCAAAGATACGGTTACCTACTCCTGCACCGAGTGTAGTCAAAACGGAGAAGTGAAAATTCAAGACTGGCCGATTAAACTTCGATGGAGGATCGATTGGCCCGCTAAATGGGCTATTTTTAATGTTTGTTGTGAACCAGCTGGAAAGGATCATTGCGTAAAGGGTGGAGCGTATGATACCGGTGAAGAAATTTGCCGTAATGTTTTCGGATGGAGAGGTCCTTATCGCATCACTTACGAGTGGATTCTCCTAGGAGAACATGCTATGAAAACTCATAAAGGGATATCCTTCACATTTAAGGAGTGGCTTGCTACAGCTCCTCCTGAAATCTATCGCTATATGATCCTGAGAGAAGACCCTAGAAAACACATTAGTTTCCTTCCAGAAAGAATGCCCCAGCTGATTGATGAGTTCGAGCGAGCTGAGCGGCTATATTTCGATTTAGAAGAACCTGCGAATCCCGATGAGAGGAAAAATGTAAAAAAGATATACCCACTCAGCATACCTCAGGGGGCTTCTGCTACCCTACCCGTTAGGCTACCTTACCGGTTTGCTGTAATACTAACTCAACTAGGATCGTTGTTAGGGGAGGAGAAGATATTGTTAAAGTCTAAGGAGGTAGCTGAGAAACTTTACAGTAAAACTCTGCTAACGGAAGATGAAGAGCGAATCAAGGATAGGTTAAACAAAGCCGCCTATTGGGTAAAAAACTATGCTCCCTCAGAAATAAAAATCGAAGTAACAGAATCGGTCAGTCCAGATGTTAAGGGGATGCTTCAAGAAAAAGAAAAAGAGGCTTTAAAAATTTTGATAAAAATGTTGACGGAGAAGGAGTGGAACGACCAGCAGCTTCAATTTGAAATCTTTGAAGTTGGAAAAAGGATTGGTATAGGGAAAAAGATATTCGCGGTATTGTACCTAATTTTCTTTGGGAAGAAATTCGGTCCTAGGCTTGCGCCCTTCCTTCTTTCCCTTGAGAAAGAATTAGTAATTAAACGGTTGACTGAGGCTGTAGAATAACCGATTACAGTTAAGGTTATTCTCCTATATCGTAGAATGCGTCATAAAGAACTTCTTTGCAGAGTTTCAGCATTTTGTTTGCGAGTTCCCTAAGCTCCCATTGAGTTTTAGGGTGGCAACGAACTTTAAAAAAGTTTCTTAGACTCCGTGCGTTCATTGTACTATAGATGCAAGTCGTGAAACATTGACCAAGCACGCCTCTTGCATCTTCCTTATTCCATTTCCACACTTTCCTCAAGCGTTTATAGAACTCAACTTCTTTTTCCATAAACTCAAGGTACTCGCCATAGGACTCGTTTGGGTATTTCTTTGAGAGAGGCACAACGATGCGCTTGATAATATCTGACTTGGTTAATTTTTCATATCCTACGTATCTTTGACTTTCCTGAGTGTAACTGGCTATTCGATGACGTACCAACTGATGAGTTAAAATGCGACTCACTCCTGAGATTTTGAACGTGAAGACAACATGCTCTAGAGGGCTTTCAGCTCCAGCCTTTATGAGTCGTTTAACTATTTTTTCATGAGGTTTGGTCATTGTTGTTATGCTTACCGCATTCTTGATCAACTGTTCTGGCTCGGGGGTATGTCTTATTAACTCAACTTTCATGATTTCTCACTTTTTCATTATTCAAAGATGCAAAGTTCTCATAATGTTCTTTGTTGCTTCGTATGCTTGAGAGTTAGGGATCGTGAAGATACTTTGATCCGTCAAGCTTTTTTTACTGATCTCAGGGTCAGTGGGTATAAACCCTACCACTTTAATTCCATAGTTGTTTCTAGCCGTTTCCTCTATCTGTTTCTGAACATTCGTATTGTCAACACGGACGCAGATACCCGAAATGTTCTTAACATCTAACTTCCTACCCTTAACTTCTTTAATTATATCTGCAGCTGTGTCAAGGCTCATTTTGGAGCCGTCTAATACTAATATTATGTGATCTATGATCGAATGGTTAGCGATTTCGTTAAGTATCTTCCTTGGAAAAAGCTCTGTTCCTGGATCACAATCAACAACTATGTTCTTGTAGGTTGTACCGTAGCTCTTCATAACCTGCGAGATTGCATATTCTGACCAAAGAAAAACAGGGCAGTAACAATCTACATCAGCGGAAGGTTTCCCCAAAGTCAAAAGGTCGTGTTTTTCATCCTCCACAATCACTTCCTGCGTTACAAGAGATAGGAGGTATTCTTGGTCTGAGAGGTCAACTGGTTTCTTTGGTTCCAATTCTACCTTCTTCTCTTTATGCATACGGTCAACCATCTGACCCACAGTATTCTTCAAAGGTGTACCTAAAAGTTTGTAGAGGTGAGAATCTGGATCCAAGTCTAACGCTAATGTTACCTCATCTTTCTCTGAAAAGTACCTAATGCTCAGAGCAGATAAGCTAGTCTTTCCAGTTCCACCTTTTCCAGAAAAAACGATAATCGCCATTCAAATCAACTTTCACAATTTATTAGACAGGGATCTCCCTTTCAAGGATTCGGCTTAATTCTTCCATTTTTTCAACCATTTGGCTACCTTCTTTCATGTCAAAGATGGAGGTGCCCTCAAGGTCTGCTTTAACTATAGCTTCATCGTTGGGGATTGAGCAAACTACCGGAATGTCTACGTTTTGTAGCCTGTTCAAGATTATCTTTTTTTCTTCTTCGCTCTTCAGTTTGTTTATAACGGCTAGAATCTTTTTGACACCTAAGTCTGTTGCCATTTTTTTTATTTGACCAGTAATTTCTAGAGACTTTTGACTTGGCTCCACTACGATTAGCAGAATCTCTGCTGTTCTAGTTGTCCCACGCCCCAAATGTTCAACACCTGCCTCCATATCCATCAGCAAGATTTCTGCTCTCCCGCTTAGATGATCGATTAACATTCTGGCAAGCGTATTCGCAGGACAAAAACATCCGCTTCCACCCTGTCTCATTGTTCCCAAAACCAGCAATTTCACACCGTCTTTGCACCTTACACCGAACCTTTCGAGAATATCGTCTACCTTGGGGTTTATCTTAAATACCAAACCATAACCTTCAGGCGGAGCACCAGTCTTTTCCTGTATAAGGTCTGACAGCTCCATAAGAGGTTTAACAGAGCCAATATTTGTAACACCTTCACAACCTAGGGAAGAAAGCATATTTGGTGATGGATCCATGTCCAGAGCTATTGTCGTTTTACCCTTCCTAGCGAACGACCTAGCTAAACCTGCAGCTATTGTTGTCTTACCGACTCCGCCCTTTCCAGTAACTGCGATTTTCATCCATAAAACCTAACATAATTAAAGTTGCATGGGATATATTTTTGATGCTAAACGGTTTGCACTTTCAAGAATTAAGTTTATTATCGCATAGAACAATTTCGGAGTTTAATTTATTATAAAGCGATGTTAAATTACCCTTTATCTTCTTGGGGAGTGGGATAAGGATGGGACAACTTGTCATTGAGCCATATGGAAAAAAAGCAGACCTGAAAAAGGGAAAAACCCTTCTTTCCTACTTTCAGGATCTCGGAATTAACATACATGCTTTTTGCGGTGGCAAAGGAGTCTGCAGAGGATGTTTAGTTAAAGTAGCTGAAACTAAAAATTTGAGCGCGATGACAAAGGCGGAGAGAGAATCAATTAAAAGGGTTGGGTACAGGCTTGCATGTCAGGCTGAGATTCTAAGCGAAGATGGAGATATTTTTGTAGAAGCCCCAAAATATGCGAAATATAAAATTTTGGAAAAAGGCATGTTTAAAGAAATTCCGTTAAATCCGTTGGTAAAGAAGAAGCATGCATTTCCAAAAGAGTTAGTTTGCTGGAGAAACGATACGATAGACGAATACGATGGCGAGCTCTACGGGCTGGCTCTAGATATTGGAACCACGACTCTTTCACTTTATTGGGTTAATTTAGAAACGGGAGACACCCATTTTGTCTCTTCTATGCTTAATCCTCAGATCAGGTATGGTGACAACGTAATCGATAGGATAAATTATGCCAGAACGGTGAGCCAAAGTTATCTGGAGAAGACTATCCGAGAGGCGGTAAATGAAATGATTCAGCAGGGCCCAATCAATCCAAACCATATTTATGAAATGGTTGTCGTAGGCAACACAGTGATGAGAGACCTCTGCATAGGCCATCCGGTAAAATCTTTGGGAGAATCTCCCTTTAAACCTCTAAGCGAAGGTGCTGTAAATAAACCGGCTTATGAGTTGGAGATTGAAATTAATTCAAAAGCAAATGTCTACGCCCTTCCACTAATAGGTCACTTCGTTGGGGCGGATGCCCTTGCCGTTATACTGGCAACCGAGATGTACAAGAACCCATCTGTAACTATGGCAATAGACATCGGAACAAATACCGAGATAGCGGTAGGAAACAAAGATAGAATAATTGTAACTTCATGTGCATCTGGACCTGCTTTTGAGGGGTCGGAAATAAAGTGCGGAACCGGAGCGATAGAAGGCGCGATCAAAAAAGTAGAGATCAGTAACGATTTGACGGTCAAATATGAAACCATCGATAACATGCCACCTGTGGGGATTTGCGGATCAGGTCTAATAGATGCTCTCGCACAAATGCTTGATAAAGGAATAATCCATGGAGATGGAAAATTCTCTGAGGGCAAAAGTAAATTTATAATCGCAGAAAACGTAAACCCAGTTTTTCTGGATGGGGATGATATAGATAGTTTGAAACTTGCAAAATCTGCTACATCTGCGGGAATTAAAATTGTAATGCAACACTATGGTGTGGATGTAAAAGATCTAGAGAAGTTGTATCTAGCAGGGGCTTTTGGCACGTTTATAAATTCTGAGAATGCAATCAAAATGGGAATGCTTCCGGATATGCCTTCGGACAGAATAGTTAGAGTGGGGAACGCTGCGATTGAAGGTGCAAGACAAGTGCTGATATCCAATGAAAAAAGGAAAGACGCTGAAGAAATCTCCAAAAAGATTGAACATGTTAGGCTGGAGATGGAGGAAGATTTTCAGGATCAATTCATGGGAGAACTGTACTTCCATAAATATGCGCTGTGAAGTTAGACTTCCGAAACCTTCAAGCGAGATGCTGCCAAACTAGCACAATATATTCGAAGCTAAAAATCAGCGCGGACAGGTGAATTCAATGGATAGCTCTACAAATCCACGTGGCATTTTGGCGCTTTTCACTTCAGCTCATATAACGAATCACATGTTTATCGTAGTTTTCCCAGCCCTTCTTCCAGTATTCAAAACACTATACGGACTAGACTATTTTGAGTCAGGAGTATTGGTTGCAGTCTTCTTCGCAGGGCTACTGTTTCAAATACTCATAGGTTTCGCCTCGGATAAAACTGGAAAAAGAAAAATATTCGCGGGCGGCGGCTTAATTCTAGCTTCGCTCCTAACATTAACCATAACGTTAGCACCAAATTACCTAATACTCCTCGGGATAGCACTTCTAATGGGTGTAGCTGCGAGCACGTATCATCCACCAGGGATAGCTCTCGTCTCAGAAGCCTACCCGATGAACCACAGAGGTAGAGCTTTAGGTATACATGCAATAGGCGAAGCAGGTATGGCAGTTAGCCCATTTATAATTGGAGTTACAGCACTAACCCTACCATGGGAGTTCTCAATCTACATCATCTCGGGCATCGGCCTGGCAGTAGGCATTGTCTATCTGATATTCGTAAGTGAACCACCAAAAAGGGCCATTGAAAAAGTTAGCAACCAAATTGGTAAAAGAAAAAACGGCTTGATGCCATTCATAATTCCCGTGCTAATAGCTTCCTTCGCATTAATCCTGGGAACGATGGCCTTCATGGGAGTTATGAACTTTCTGACACTCTACCTGACAGGCGTCTTCCAAACAACATTCGCCTTCTCCGCTCTCATACTGGGTTTAATGCCAATATCAGCCGTAATAAGTGCACCCCTAGGCGGATTAGTCTCAGACAAAATAGGAAGAAAATGGGTAATTTTGATCTCTCTCATATCGCTGGGCATTCTAATCTTCCTGTTTACTAATCTAACACTCGGGCTAGCAATGTACATTGTCCTGTTTCTGATGGGTTTTTTCACTTTTTTCAAACTTCCAGCATTACACGCATACATTGCAGATGTAACCCCTACACAACACAGAGGCTCACTCTATGCTATTTTCCTCACAACTTCTTCCGGATTTGAAGGACTGGCACCTATTGTCGTAGGTAGCTTAATCGACTTCTCAGGCTTCAGGTTCTCGTTTACGGTGCTTGCAGTCCTTGCCTTCGTAGGTGTCGCAATAGGGCTTTTCATAAGAAAACGTTAAAGTTTAACTTTTTATAATTTCCCCTTTTTACTCAGTGATTTTGCTAGTAAGGGAAAATGTTTCACGGTCGGGGTTCAAATCTCGGCTAGGGCGCCATGGTACCCACACACACAAGGAGATGTTTATTTCCACAGCCAGCCGAATAATCCTTTATTGTTCTTCTCTTCTTGTGCTAATTGCTGCAATCTTATTTGTTCCTGTTGCATATCTTGTATTTGCTGTTGCAACATTATTTTCACATCTTCATCGCATTGACCGTCTTCTAAAAGTTGTTGAATTTGCTGAATTCTAAGCTGATTTTGAATAGTTTCTTGCAATATTTCATCAGCAGCTACTTCATCTCCGCCAATAAGAAACTTCATAAACTGATTCCTTGCATGTATTCTTTCTTCGGCTCTTATCGTTACTTGAACAGAATTGTTTAATTGTGTAGCAATTTGGGAAACGTCAGAACCAATGCCCTCCAACAAATCTTCAGCGGCAAGCAAAGAATGAGCTGCTAATTGCACTCTACTTTGGTTACGATAGAAATTCTGTGCCTCATCACGAACAGTCAAAATCTCCTGTTCCATCTCCTGTGATCTTTCCTGTATCTTCTGCCTCAATTCTGTTGAATTACGAGCTTTTGAATACTCCTGTTCTTGAACCTCCAAAGTTTCTTCAATTTCAATCTCAGAGCTAGGGTCCTCTTGAGCACTACCAACAAGGAACACTGAGCTGACCAGAGTTAAAATTAAAAATGAGGCGAATAATTTTTTCACGATGTTACACCAAACTCTAAATTTTAGGGGTAGTTCTTGACTAATGAGATAAACTTTCCTTAAGATATATTTTGTGTGTGTGCGCACCAAGGTGCCTTTCTATTATCTTTTTCCAGCGTTAGCATCTCCATGCACATTATGACGAGACAACATACCTCTAAAAAAATGGATTCTGACCTTTTTGCTAAAATGGCCTTCTGAATTAACATTTTCTACCCTTTTGTGTTGGATTTTTAGTATAATGAGGAGCGAAATCCCACTAGAAGCCAAAATATTCGAAAAAACAATGGCTAAGGAACTAGCTTCAATACCGTAGTAAGTCCACAACATAACTCCAACTAAGAATACTAATAGAAAATGCAGAGACAATCCTGTAGAAGATCTCGTCTTATATGCTTTGAACACTTGAGGGAAGAAAGATAAAGATGTGAGGAGCCCGGCTATAATGCCGATAACTTCAATAGTTATTTCCATCGGTGTCATCATCAAATTCATTTTTAGAAAAAAAGAGGGAAGAAATTAGACGTTGGATGTAGATAGAGGTCAGTCTTCTTTCTTCTTTTCATCTTTCTTTTTTTCATCTTTCTTTTTTACAAATTTCAGGGTTTTTCCCTCCAAAACGGCTATAACATATGATTTCCTTAATAAATATGTCGTTTAATTAAGAAGTTCCAATATTATTGGCGATGTAAATGTTATATTCCTAAATATTGTTTTACATGTATAAGTGATGTGATGTGTCCGATTTAGTATTGGATGATGTTGATTGGGGCATCATAAAGATCCTTCAGAAGAATGCGAGAACTTCTTTTATGGAGGTTGCTAAAGAGCTTGGTGTTTCTGACGCTACAATTCATGTACGGGTTGGTAAGCTTGAAAATTCAGGTGTAATAAAAAAGTACACGATTATCGTAGACCGAGCAAAAAGTGGGAAACCGATATTAGTTCATATTTTGGTAAACGTTGATCCAGGCAAGATTGATTTTGTCGCAAAAAATTTAGTGAAAATTGAAGACATTGATGAGATCCATGAGATTCACGGCAGATACGATATGCTTCTTAAGGCACAGAGTGAGAGCATTGAAAAAATCCGCGAAATAATAATAAACTCAGTGCGCAAAATACCTGGAGTTATAAATACCGAGGTATTAACGGTATTTAAAACATGGAAGAATAAATGAAAAAACTAGGTCAGAAATTTGACTTTCTTCTAAAATATGAAGCATTAATTTGAACCAGTTATTTATTTCCAGCTAGTTTGGTTTTCAAGGTTTGATCTTTTATACAGAGAACTCTTCATGTAACATTTGGTTACGAACTGTTACATACATGGAAGATTCAGCCACGGTTTTCCGCACATTATGAATATACCTCCCTGTATGTCGTAGTAGTATCGAGACCTTTTGTAGTTCACGTGACTAGTTTGCGTATATGCCCAGCAATCCGATCAATAGCTTCGAAAGCTGCAAAAGTTATAATTGATCCTGGGGCTCTTATTTTTACTTGCTGGTGTAAGCCGTTAGCTATCAAGAGAAAGATAGAAGTTATTTTGAGGCTTTTACAAAAAAATACGCTTCGCCGAACTCATCAGAGTTTAGATAATATTGAAGATATTCTGTCTTGGCGTAGTTGGCGAATAGCTTGGCAGTTTCCTTTTTTGTAAAAGCATAGACATCCTTGTAATAGTCAAGTCGTGGGATCTGCGCTAGGAAAAAACCATTATCTTTCAGGATCCGGTGTACCTCTTTCACATACGATATTGTGCTGGCTTTTTGCATGTGCTGGAAAGCTATCTCGCAAAATACTAGGTCAACAGTGGTACTGGGAATCTCTTTTAATGTCAACCCGTCGTTTATAATAAATTCTACGTTAGACAGGTTTTGATGTCTCGCCTTTGCTTTTTCAATCATTGTGGGCGAGAAATCCACACCGATATACTTTTTGATGTTTGGTGCGATGAATCTGGCCAATCGACCGAGTCCGCAACATAGATCGAGAACAACGAGGTCCTTGTTGAGTTTTACGGTTGGATGAAAAATTATGCTTTCTCGTTTGGTGTTGAATTTCTTTTCGTCCCAGCCAGCACATATCACAGAATAAGGATCTGGGCTCTTAGCTGCTTTCTCCCAGAAGTTGAGTGTTAATTCAGAACCACGGATTGCCCTTCTTATTGCCCTCCTGATTCTGTTCAGAAGCGGAGACATTAATCTAAGATTGGATAAAGCGATATAAAAAATATGTAATTTTTGTTACATGGGCTGGTAGGATCCGCAGCGTTCGCTATGGAACAGCATGGCTTGACCGCTGTTAAGATAGTGTTGTAGTTTGTTGCATAAGGGTTTGTTGCCATTCATTTTGGATTCGGGGCATTCTAGGCAGAGTGGTGGTTTCATGCCAAGTGGAACTTTGAGCTTAATTTTAAGCATACTATAATTCAGGACACACTAGAATGAAAACAAAAAGGGACATAAATCTACAAGAAAATAAACGCACAAGAGTTACAGTTAACATTTTGTGTGTGTGGGTACCTTGGTGCACACACACATATCATCGGGGATATTTCAAGGATGCCCAAAAAAGTTCCATTACTTACTTCTCATCCGCAGTCCGGTTCAACTTTTCTACAAATTTTTCGATGTCTAATCCAAATGTCTTACAAGCCTGCTCTATAGTGATGGAACTAGCCATAGCCTTCCTCATTACAGGATCCTTCAATGGCGTAAAACCTTTTCCAACAAAAACATCCAGAAGTTTGGGGTATTTTTCTAAAACGTTCAATACGATCATATCTTTTCTTATATCCATATTATACATTCACCTCCACTGAATTTTCCATTATTTTGTTTTTAGTCCTTTGATTGTTGTGTTAAGAAGAATAACGTCATGTCTCGCTTAATAGATATGCTCTGGTTTGATGCGGATTCTTTTTCCAGTTATTTTTACGGTTCCTGTCTTAACTACTAAACATTCGAAGCTCCAAGGAAGAGAGTCATTCAGCTCAATGTCTTCGACTTTTCCTATTTCTACGCCGTCTGTGTCTACTACCTTCTTATTTTTGAGTTTATTTACGGAGATAGGCAAGAAAACACCAGTAACTAAATCCGTAACTGAGGAGTATAAAACATTCTCTTTAGGTACCTTGGTGCGCACACACACTTTAAACTTATATTTGGGCAATAAGACGATGAAGTGGGAGAGTTTATTTTGTCTGAAATTGTGGATATTGAAATAAAACCTTGGAGCAAGCTCATAGTTCATGAAGTTGTAAAAAGCACAGTCGAAATTTTGGTAAAGATGCAAGCAATGTTTATTGAATCTTCTCAAGAAATCATTCCTCTCATGTGGGCGGGAGGTATTGTGTTCCATCATGGTAGTTTCCCGGAATCGAGCGAAACAGTAAGGGAAATGTTACAAGGTCGCCTTCACTGGATGGCAGTTGAATATGCCCCGTTAAAAAAGTATACTCCAATGCTCAAGTACAAAGATACGAATCGTGAGGTGCCAATTGTTGATGTAAGCTATAACCCGATATTTCGTAAGCTAGCGAAACAACTACTCACAAATGAAAAATAGCGGAACATCCGAAGCCTAAAGGTTCCTTGGTGCACACACACGTAATTTATATGGAAATTAGATGTACTCTAATGTAGGAGTTAAGTTTAGGGAAGTAGGCGTAGATAAAATAGCGTTTTTTATCATGTTCGCTTTTTGCCTCGCTAAACCTCTATTTTTGGCTCGAATATAAGCGAGGTGAAAAAG
>JBDRNN010000074.1:0-2379 GCA_043811145.1 Candidatus Bathyarchaeota archaeon | reverse complement strand
GGGAGCCATTGAAAAACTGATGGTTTGGATTCAGATAACTGGCGTAATTGCCATCGTATTGGAGTGCGATTTCGGGTTGGGCCATAGGATGAGCTTTCCACCTCAGCTTAGCTCCCAATCCCCAGCCTCCAAGAACCGTATCATCTACGCCATCAAGATTGACATTTTGGGAAAGAGTGCCGTAGGCATTTGCTTCTAGGTCTACATGTTCATTTTCAACCAGCGCGTCTTCTTTTTCACCTAAAATGTGTGGATTTACCCCGAGCTTCAGATCGTAGGTTGGTTTTTCAAATTCCGGCTGTTTTGGATCAGGATCAAAATATCCAGCCCCGGCTTTGGCTTCTATATTTAATTTCTCGACGGTTTCAGACAATCTCGGATCGCCGGGGTCGAAGATGGTTAAGGGGGCTGTTCCAAGTATCTCGTCGTTGCTGTCTTTAAAGGTGAGGTCAACAGAAATATAACCATAACCCTCAGGGAATTCAAGGTCTTCAGGAATAATAACCATCCCAGATATGGTTATTTTTGTAGGAGTGATTTCTGTCTGGTTGGCATCTAGTCCTGCAAAGAGATCAGCTAAGTCTATACTATCAACCCGATCTAAATCCTTTCCAATAATCTCTATCTTATCAACCTGGTCTCCAGGCACAAATACGTGAGGAATAACCTGGTCAATGGTTATTTTTCCTGGTTTGACGTCGAGGCCTTCGGGTTTTACTGCCGCAAGCTTACCATAGCCCGCGCTTGAGACTTTTACGTCATATTTTGCGACAGTGGCATCGTCAGCGATTTTTATTTTGAAAGTGAGTGTCTTTTTGTCAGCAGAAAGAGTAAGGTCTCCTTCCACCTTAATAACGTCTTCTCCAACAGCGGTGTTATTGAGAACAAATTCGACTTTGGGATCTTTTGGGAATAAACCTTCTAATTTAACCTCGACTTCTTTTCCTTGTTTAGCTTCTTCTGGATTGGTGGTGACATTATTGATGACTACACAGAATGGTTTTGCCTCATCAATAACACAGAGAGTAGCTCTTAAATCAATTTTATCTTCGAGTTTGTCCAGTTGAGTTTTCAATGTATCATAAACAACTTTCATGTTAGGATCAGCTGCAATTTCGGCCACCAATTTTGTAATAAGACCCGATTTTGTTCTAGCTGCATCTCCGTATTTATCTACGTATTTAGAATCATTCCCCATAAGGGCGTTTTCTAGATCCTCTGATGCTGCAATAACGCCGGATAACCCTACCAGTCTACTTAGGAAAGATGCTTGGGTATAACCAAGGAAATCATCAAGGATTAAGCGATCGCGCAAGAATTGCATTTGCTCGGCAGTGAGACCTTTCGCATTTAATTCCGCTACCGCCTGTTTAAGATCACCTTTCTCTTCAACAGTTGTTAGTATGTTTTTTAATGTGTTAAAAGCATCTTGGAGGGTCGGGTCATTAGCAATTTCTTCATCCATTTTCTTAATAAGAGTTGATTTTTTTCTAGCTGCGTCTCCGTATTTATCTACGTATTTAGAATCATTCCCCATAAGGGCGTTTTCTAGATCCTCTGTTCCTGCGGTTACACCGGCTAATCCAGTTAATTCTTTTAAGAATGATGCTTGGGTATATCCCACAAAATCATCTAAGATAAGAGTGTCAATAAGGAGGTCTTTTTGTTCAGGAGAAAGTGCGTTTAGTGCATCCTCAAAGGCAGTGCTTGCGCCCGCTGGTGCAGGTGCGGTTAGCATCAGATTTGACACAACCTTGGCTAGTTGAAGATTAACATTTCCTATCATAATTAATTACCTCTCTTATTTGACTTTAAAATTACTTTTTTTGCGCGGCTTCACATGCTGCTCTGATGTCATCGTCTTGAATCTTGGCACACTTACCGCTTTTCTTTGGCGGTTTTTTTGCTTCGCTTGTTTGCTCTGGTTTTTCTCGTTTCTTTCCTCCGCCTTTGCGCGCAGTCCGCTCAGTCACTTCAAACGCTTCCTCGAAAACTACCTTCTGGTCGTCTGCTTTTCCCCACTTGATGGTGATATCTTTATCAGCCGGCTCTTCCTTTCCGGGGATTTTAAGCTCACCGATAATCTTTTTGCCGGTAACCTTTGTGATTTTGAGCTCCATTTCTCCGATAGTGACCTCGAGGGCTTCTCGGATATCTTCTGGAATTTCTCCTTCCTTTACGCTGATGGTGAGTTTCTTAATCGTCTCTCCCTGCTTTCCAGATGCTGGATCAACTTCATCAAGTTTGAAAGCGATAGCAGGAGCCTCAACCTTAGCAGGTTCAATGGTAATCGCACCTTTTAAAGTAACCTCTTCGCACAGAACATCATTGAGAGTGGCATTGGGATTGGCTGGATGAACCAGAGTGAAGACTGATTGG
>JBDRNN010000073.1:0-6118 GCA_043811145.1 Candidatus Bathyarchaeota archaeon | reverse complement strand
CCTCCATTTTTGCTTTGTGCTAAGGTTATCGTAGAAGGTTTTTCCAGCACAACTCACTTCAACAATAGTCTATTGCACCATAATTAAAACATTTGGTTAAAGAATACTCATTTTTTATGGAACAATTAGATATGGGAACTCGCTATTCAAATTAGAGATTGATCTCATTATTTTCAGAGATTTTACCTCAACTTAGGTTTTTTGGCATAAGCAACGTTAACAACATTAACTTCACGAGGAGATCTCATGTATTGCCTAAAAGCTAGATCAGTATTTTCAGGTAGGTATTTAGTGTTTCCATAGGTTGCTTCTACATGAATACCTCTGAATCCTGACGCTCTCATCATTCGCATAAGGTCACCTCTGTCGGGTTCATCTATATACCATGATTTGTCATTTATCTTCATCTTGCCAGCTTGAGCACCGCGATGTTTTCTCAGTGGTGTCAGCATGTCAGATGTCCAACAAGATATGAAAATTCTTCCTCCGCCTTTCATCATTCGGAAGAGATGTCTTAACATTGTTACTTTGTCATTAAAGTGCTCTAAACCACCGGAAAATATGACTACATCGAAATAATTTTTGTGTCTGAGCTTTGAAACGTCTGTGCAGATTGCTTCTATATTTGAGATATGACGATTTTTCAGCTCTTCGATAAAAGGTTCCGAGAGGTCTACTGCGACAACTTTGTTGACTTGAGGAGCGATCCTTAGAGCCCATCTTCCATAACCACAACATGCGTCAAGCGCGATTTCCATTGCGTTGAGGTTAAGAAGATTGTCTAACCGTTTTTCTTCATAGCTGTTGAAGAATTGTGCGGAGCCATTTTCTCTAAGTCTCTTAGGGGGATAACTGTAGGCTTTTTTATGTTAATTTTGTAGTGTTCTAGTTCAATTGTATAAGCTCCGATAGATCTATGCTCAGTTCTTTCTCTATAGCAGACATCTCTTTGTCGAGTATACTGCGGTATTTCTTGTTTCTAAACCACTGATATGCAGTTAATTCAAAAGGAAAAGACCATGTTCTTTTATCCCAGCGGAATTTTAGTAAAGGGTTAAAGATTTTGAAGAAAAACTTCTCGATGAGCTTCATATCCTTCAAGTAATTTCGTTTCCTGTATCTCATGAGGCTCAGTGTAGCGATATTCTTCAACAGCCGATTCTCATTGTCTGAAAACCATGGTAGATATAGCGGAGGAAGATGGGGGCACTATTTAAAATAGACGTAGATCTTCTATGAGAGAAAAGGATCAATTGCTAATGCTCACATATAAGGCATAGATCGTTCCATCGGTTTTGTGAAGGGGTATTTTCTTTTTCCGTATTCTATGCACAGATATTTTGACATCCCAAACTCACTACAGGATTTTTTGTAGGCCAACTACAAAAATTCGTCCATCAACACCTCAAACACTTTAGAATCTAGTTTATGTTTGATGAGGGGAATTTCGTGTAGTTGAGGCAACTGATCTTCAAAGGTCTTTCTCTCCTCACGATAGAAGATTCCAATAGGGATTTTGTCTCCCCAAACCTGAGCCTTTCTGAAAGCAGAAATTTTATCAGAGGGGTCATAGTCTTCGTCATCTTCAATGTTGTAAACTCGTTTCGAGTACCATTCGTAAGTGTTTAGATGATTAAAGCTTACGCAAGGTTGCAGAATATCGATGAATGCGAAACCTTTGTGCTGTACACCCTGTTTTATCATTTCGGTCAGGTGTTCAATGTTACCAGAATAGCTTCTAGCTACGAAGCTGGCTCCACCTGCGATCGCTAGAGCTATTGGGTTATAAGGTATGGTGAATACTCCATTGGGGGTTGTTCGCGTAATGAACCCAAGGTCGCTTGTTGGTGAAGCTTGTCCTTTGGTTAAGCCGTATACCTGATTGTCATGCACCATATATGTTATGTTGGGATTCCGACGCATTGTGTGGAAAAAGTGGTTTCCTCCTTCTCCGTAAGCATCTCCATCGCCTGCAACTGCAAGAACAACAAGTTCATGGTTCGCTACCTTTGCACCAGTAGCCACGGGGAGAGCTCGCCCATGTAAACCGTTGAAGGTATTACATTTCAGATAATGTGGTAATTTTGAAGCTTGACCTATGCCTGAAACGATCAAAACACGGTAGGGCGGTATTGCTAGCTTAACCAATGCATGTTTAACGGAAGTTAAGATACTGAAGTTGCCACATCCGGGACACCAAGCTGTTTCAGGTCCATCGTAATTTTCAATCTTAACAACTGTCATGCTTTCACCTCCCGCTTAAATGCTTGAGATATATAATGGGGTGTTAAGGGGCGTCCATCGAATCGTAAAATCTTTCCGCTAACCGAAATACCTGTTTCAGCTCTTATTAAGTGGGCTAGCTGGGCCATGGCATTGCTTTCTACAATAAAGCTGTTAGTGGTTGCAGTCATAGCTTTGGATACTGCTTCCCTTGGAAAAGGCCAAACTTGTTGCAGGCATATCATCCTAACACTGAAGCTTTCAGCGCTAAGAATGTCGACCGTTTCCTTAAGTGCCCCAAGTGTGGAACCCCACCCTATAAGTAGAAAATCTGCACTCTCAGCTCCATAAGACACTGGAAGTTCAACCTCCGCAGCCAAACCTTCCAGTTTTTTAAGACGTTTAGAGACCATTCCTGTTCTAACATCATCCAGTTCAGTGATGTGTCCATCCTCACTATGTTCATCACTATCAGTAACGACAAGCACACCATTCTGTCCAGGAATAGCTCGTGGTGAAATACCTGAATCAGTTATGCGATGCCGCATGTAATCAGATGGAAGGGTCATTTTCTCACCCGATAACAAACTTCCCCGTTCTATCTTGATTTTTGAGAAATCAAATTTTTCAGTTGTACAATACGAGTCGGCTAAATATTGGTCCGTCATTATAATTACGGGAGACTGATACTTATCAGCCAGGTTAAAGGCTTTAACTGTCAGACGAAAAGCATCTTCGACAGAGCCGGGAGTCAAAACAGCTCGAGGAAATTCTCCATGAGCAGCATGGATAACAAACTCAAGATCTCCTTGCTCAGTCCTAGTTGGCAAACCAGTACTTGGGCCAGGCCGTTGACCTTCAACAATTACCACTGAAGTCTCTGTCATTCCTGCTAGGCCTAATGCTTCGACCATCAGACAGAAACCGCCTCCAGACGTGCCTGTCATCGCTCGAACACCTGCAAATGAGGCCCCTAGAACCATATTTAACGCCGCAATTTCATCCTCAGCCTGCTCTACTACCAAGTTGTATTCTTTTGCCTTTCCCGATAGATACTGCATGACTCCAGTTGATGGAGTCATAGGGTAACCACTGTAAAATTTGCAACCCGCAGCTAAAGCACCCAAACCTATTGCTTCGTTTCCGTTCATCAGTATTTTTCTTGGAGAATTAAAAGGTTTTAGCCTATAGGTAAAGTCTCCTTTGAAATATTTTTTAACATATTCCCAACCGGCTTTAGCTGTATCAATGTTCTGATCTGAAATGTTGGCCCCTTTCTTTCCGAACATATCTACTAAAGCTTCATTCAGAATTTCAAAATCATAATTTACAAGACTCAGAGCAGCCCCCATGGCAACTGCATTACTGAAAACTTTGCTGTCAGTTCTTTCTTTAGCGAGCTTTTCAAGAGGAATATTGAAAAATTTTGACTCGTCGAACGCCAATCCAGTTTTTTCTCCGTCGAATATCATCACGCTCTTCTCATTCAGGTCATTTTTATGCAGCTCAACTGTCTCTCGGTTTAGGGCTATTAACATGTCAACCTTTTCAGAGGTGGCTCTTACTGGTTTTCCAGAGATTCGGACTAGAAAGAAGTTGTGCCCACCCCGTACTCTCGACTCGTAGTCCTGACAAACGAATACATTCCAACCGCCTCGGGCGAAACATTTGGCCAAGATGTATCCGATGGACTGCACTCCCTGTCCTGCTTCGCCCCCAATCTCAAAAGTGAAATCTATAGTCATTTAGCTACACTTCAAATACAATATCGTATTGACCTAAACTCTAGTAAAAAATTTAGTTCGATAGGTTCATTAAAAAAGTATAAGAGTGTCATGAAAAAGTTTGCCCTTTATATTAAGCTATTTTTTCTCCTGCCGTGGGACCCGGTGTGAGTGAGTAAATTTCTTCTACCTTTATCTTAACACCGGCTACAGGTTTTGGTAGTGGTTGACCGAGTATACGGGATAATTCTTCCATAACGTTTACTGCTCTTTCATAGAGTGGACCGTCTGTTGCTAGTTCTGCTTTGCCTTTAATTTGATAACCCTCCAATTTATCTCGGCTTGCAATTGTCACGGCCACTTGAGGATTCTTTTGAATGTTCCCCTATGTTTTCTTACCGTAACTTTCTACATACCAGAGGTTTTCATCATCTAACACTCCAAGGGTACCTTTACAACTTAGGTTAGGCTTCCCCTCCATGTCCACTGTCGCAATACAAGCAACGAGATCTTTTTTCTCCTCGAAAATTTTTTTTATACCATCAGTTAACTTGACCATTTCCGATTCTTCCCTCAATTTAATCCGCGGTCAGCTTCAATTTATTTTTTCTGGACATATACAACTTGAGCCGTATAATGCCCCACAACAAATGTATGATTGTAAAGTGATGCCCATGAGGTATTGATGTAACCAAGGATATACAACACAACTAAAAACTTATTTCGCTAAGAATAAAATCAATTAAAAAGGAAGGGACAAATGAAATTGAGTGAGGAAAAAAAGGAAAAGGCTGTTTTCGACATCACAACTCTTGACATAAACTTTTTGATTGAACTCTTTATCAACATCCTAAGCACACAGGCATGGCAATATATGGGTTTAAGAACAAAAACAGGAACAGATAAGATTGAAATAGACTTAGAAAAAGCTAAGTTAGCAATCGATTGTATAACATTTCTTACAGATAAGCTTGAACTGTATATTTCAAAAGACGAAGCAGATAAGCTTAGAAACATGCTGCTAGACCTACAAACAAACTTCGTAAGAAAGAAAGAAGAAAAATAATGTGAAATGCTTTCTATAATCTAAAAGTGCAGGCTACATCACGGATAAAAATTGTTAAGTCAGTCCTTCAACATCAACATCTTCGGTTTCTTGAGGTCGACTCATGGCGAGAATTTTCAGGTATATGCCAAATAGAGCCGAGACAGTTTCTCCACCTTTTTGGGTTATTTTGTAGACTCTCCTTTTTTGATCTTCAGTACGCTCAAGAAGCCCATCTTTCTCCAAAGATGCAAGCATAGGATAAATAGTGCCAGGACTGAGCAGGGTATAATATTTTTTGTGAACTGTAGCGATTATGTCGTAACCGCACATTGCTTCATCTTGAAGTGACTTTAAAACTATTAACTCAAGAATGCTCTTAACGCATCTTTCAAAGGTTTCAGAATTGGCAGAGGACAAATAAATCCCTTACGAATAACAATAACCTATGCTATTTAATTATTTAGAACTAAATATTTTTATCTCGCAGCCTTTTTCTGAACTTTTCCCACCTTGAAGGTTAATGACCGTTACAATAAAGGGGGTATTAGAGGTTACTATTGCAAAACTTCCCAAAGATGAAGTCAATTTGGGGATAGATGTATACATGTATATATATATATATATAAAAGGCTTAAATACGGTTTTTTGCTAGGTACTATAAATGCCCGATTTACGGAAATCGATTGAAAATTTAGTGTAAAGATATAAACATGCATCATTTACTAGAGTGTGAAGCATATGAAAAAGGGTAAAACCAGCATCTTCATCATGGATGACAATGAATACACCTGGAGAGACCTAAAAAAAGAAAAACCGAGAGTTCTAATGATCGATGATGATGATGCTATCCTAAAGACAACAGCAGAGTTACTATCGAAGAAAGGTTACGAAACTTCGGTAGCACGGACAGGGGAAGAGGCAGTCAAGCTTGCAAAAGATGAGTTCTTCAATATTGCACTCATCGATATTGTCCTTCCAGACATTAAGGGCACCCAGCTTCTCGCAAAGTTACCTGAGTCTATGCCCAAAATGCGTAAGATTATCATTACCGGCCATGCCACATTGGATAACGCAATTGAGGCTGTAAACCTTGGCGCCGACGCTTACATTATGAAACCGATAA
>JBDRNN010000072.1:0-2796 GCA_043811145.1 Candidatus Bathyarchaeota archaeon | reverse complement strand
TATCATAGGCTTCCTTTAAACGTATGTCCGGTCCATCAATCTCATTACTTTGTAAAAAGAATCCCCCCTCGTTTTGATCTAGAAAAATCTCAACCATTGTCTCGTTGAGTTCAATCGCCTTCTTAATCCAACGAAGATCGAAAGTAGCTTCATACAAGTCAATCAACGCCATGACAAATGATGCATAATCGCTAACAGTTCCTTCTATTGCCGCTTCACCATCACGGTAACGCCTTAATAATTTTCCTCGCCTTTGAAGGTGGTCCAAGATAAACTCAGCCGCTGATTTGGAAGCTTTAAGAAAACGTTCATCCCCTAACACTTGATATCCTGAGACCATCGCAGAAATCATCAAACCATTCAACTCAGTAATGATTTTATCATCGGTATTGGGTCGTATCCTTTGATTTCTATTCTTACGCAAATCTAAACAGCTTTGTTTTAACTCAGAGTTTTTTTCATTTATCGCGTTTCCAACTACGTGAAGAACGCTTTTATTTTTCTCAAAATTTCCTTGTGTAGTCACTCCATAGCATTTACAGAAAATTTCTCCTCGTTGGTCACCTAAAACCGATCTTATTTCGCCAGGTGTCCAAACATAAAAGTTACCCTCTGTCCCTTCGCTGTCAGCATCTACTGCAGAATAGAATCCTCCTTGAGTGTCTGTCATCTCTCTTAATGTCCACTCTAAGGTCTTGTTTGCGACCTTAGCAAAGAATGGGTCTCCAGTGATCTGAAATGTTTCAAGATAAACTTTGGTCAATAGTGCGTTGTCATACAGCATCTTTTCGAAGTGTGGAATCAGCCAGAACCTATCCGTTGAATAACGATGAAAGCCGCCCGCTAACTGATCATAGATGCCGCCCTTCGCCATTGCATACAGAGTTTTCGTTACCATGTTCAGAGAAAACTGCAAATGTTTTCTCAAGTAATAACGAAGCAGGAAAGAAAGGTGGCTAGGTATGGGAAACTTCGGTGCATTTCCAAATCCTCCAAAGTCGGTGTCAAATTGAAGTGCAAGTTGCTCGTAGGCATTATCGAGCAGAAATGGGGAAATTTCTGTTTCTTTAAGTTTCGTTGAGTATGTCTTGCGTAAAAACTCGAAAACTTGTTCTGCACTATCTTTGATTTGCTGTCGTTGCTCTTGCCAAAGCCTTGCAATATTCGCAAGAACTTCGTTGAATGAAGGTAAACCCTGTTTGGGTTCTGGCGGAAAGTAAGTTCCCCCGGAAAATGGTTTTAGGTCGGGAGTTAGAAAGATCGAGAGAGGCCAACCGCCGTGACCCGTTATTATACTAACGGCTTTCATGTAAATTCCATCCAGATCTGGTCGTTCTTCGCGGTCTACCTTTATGTTTACAAAGTTTTTGTTGAGAATTTTAGCCGTTTGTGGGTTCTCGAATGATTCTTTCTCCATTACATGGCACCAATGGCATGCGAAGTATCCAATGCTCAGAAAAATTGGTTTATCCTCTATCTTGGCACGCTTTAAAGATTCTTTGTTCCATGCGTGCCAGTCGACAGGGTTGTACGCATGCTGGAGCAAATAAGGGCTCTTTTCGTCTATTAGAGCATTCGGAGCCATTCTTGTTCCCGAATTAAGCATTTAACCGGTTCTTTTCACCTGGTTGATGTTGAAAATTTGGTCAGGTAGATAGGTTGCGTTACATCAACCGAGTTTTGCATGCTTAGCCTCGAAACTTGCTTGATAGGTACGTTTGTTAGCGCTTTTCTTGAAACTGGTTCCTTTTGGGAAAATTACACCAGTCATTCGTCTCCAAGCCTTTTTGAAGTCATCTTCCATGTCATCCATCCAGCATAATATGTAAGGGCCTTTTTTCGAAGATATTACATCAACATTACCCATGTAAGTGAAAAAGTCAGTTATATTGCCCCTGTAAGTTTTGTTCGTCTTATCTTGGTTTACTTCAAGCCTTAGAGCTTTAACTACGGCAAAAGGCTCTGTTTCTTTTTCACCAATTTTTTCCTTAAAAAACACTATCACTGGTTTTTCAAAAATTGTCTTCATAGCGCATCATTACATGGATTTACGTAGGCTTCGATATTAACCTATCTAATGTTGTATCTGTTTTAAACAAGGCTGTTATTTTTTTAATAAAAGGGTTAAATTACACGCTTGATTTATCTTTAAGACAATTGGTGAATAGTTTTTGGAAATGAAAATTGAGGTTGGCCGAAAGGCTCATGACTTTGAATTGTTTGATTCTGAAATGAAACTTAGAAAACTTTCTGAATTTCTAGGTGCGAAAGTAGTTATCGCTTTTTTTCCCGCGGCCTTTACACCCGTATGTGAAATGGAAATGTGTCACTTTAGGGACTCTCTCGCAAATTTAAATGAAATGGAAGTGCAGGTTGTTGGGATAAGCGTTAACGATCCCTTCACTCTAAAAGCTTTTGCTGAGAGGAACAATTTGAATTTCGCTCTTCTAAGTGACTACAATCATAAGGTCACTCAACTTTATGGCATAGCCTTAGAAAATTTGGCTGGGTTAACTGGGTATGTTGTAGCTAAGCGTTCCATATTTATTTTAGATGAAGAAGGAATTGTTCGTTATAAGTGGGTTTCTGATGACCCGTTGATAGAGCCAAACTACGCTGAGATCAGAAACGTTGTTGCTCAAATTACTTAGGAGATTGCGGTTATATCGTTAGGTAAATGCTGAAAAGTTAAGACTTTGGCCTGAAGTTACTTTTTTAAGAGTTTCAGTATCTCCCTACAGAAGTCTGGAAGGTCAGCTGGACCTCTTGATGTAACTAAATTTCTGTCAACAACCA
>JBDRNN010000071.1:0-2081 GCA_043811145.1 Candidatus Bathyarchaeota archaeon | reverse complement strand
TTATGATCTTGATTTATATTCTGGAGTAGCGAAATCCTTAAATACTGTTACTTGCAAGTGATAATATTTGAGGGTGGTGAAAATAGCTCTATTTGATAAGTTAGACCGGATAGCTTCCAATTTAGCTTCAGATTATGTGGAAAGATGTTTATCTTCACACAAGACTTATCAGTACTCGATTGAACAAATTGTTCGGAAAGGAATAGAGAAAGGTGAGTATATTGACAATGTTGTGTTCCAGCTTCTAAAGCTGGAAGGCGTGAATGATGCTAAATTACAGGAGATGATTCAAGATAGCGATTATGAGGAGAAAACGAGAATACTTGAGCGAGCGGTGCAGGTGTGGGAGAGGAGGCAGGAATTAGCTGCGTTTTTAGCAGAAAAACATCCTACTTATAAACGGTTAAGCTATCTTAAGGATATGATGAAGCAACAGATAGAAGAGGATGATGTCCCGATAGGCTGGGGTTCAAATTGTTATTTCTACGCTCAGGCGTTTGAGCTAATTGATAGATTTTGGCAGAATGGGTGGAAACCGAGGCGTGTATTGGATGTTGGTTCAGGATTTGGGACATTGCTTCATTTTTTGAGAATCTATGGCTATGAAGCGGTAGGATTGGAACGGGATCATCCTTTTGCAACCGTAAAATCAGAGATTGGACTTACTATCTACGGGGGCAACATCTTATCCTTACCCCAGCAGTTGAGAGATCAAACATTCTCTATTACCGTCAGTACAGCGATGCTTGATGCTTTTTATACTGACGGACCGCCAATAAGAGAAGGTTGTAGGATAGAAGACTACAGGGAATTATTTCTCCGCCTTATGCTGCTGACTGAACTAAATGGACTGAGTATCCATGTACATGCTTTGTACCCACGTACGGACCATCCTGCTGATTATACCATTTTCATAGATTCATTGTGCAAAACCTGCTATCATATTAGGCATCATGAAAAGAAAAATACCTAATATCAGCGAAACATTAGATGAACTTAATACAAACGTCAACAAAGAGAGAAACCCTGCTGTTAAGCGTAGAATTCACATGTTGCTTCTCATAAAGAGTAATGAAGTCAGCACTAGAAAGGAGTTAGCTAATCGTATAAAAGTTCATCGAAACACTATTGGAAATTGGCTATCTATATATCAAGCAGGTGGTTTTGATGAGTTACTGAAGATGAAGACCCCAGGTCCACCACCCGGGCAACATTCTTTACCTGAAAATGTCCTTACTGCTTTGAAAGAGCGTTTGGAAGAACCTTCAGGATTTAGCAGTTATCTTGAACTTCATACATGGCTTGAGAAAAACTATGGGATTAAGATTAAGTATAGGACATTACACCAGATAATACGCTACAGACTCAAAGCTAAGCCTAAAGTACCACGCAAGAGCCATGTGAAAAAAGATGAAGTTCAGCAAGCGGAATTTCGAGACAGCCTTTCAGACCAACTCAAAGAATTGGTAGAGAAAGCGTCATTAATTGACCACTCATTGGCAGAAAACCTAACAGCGAATCCGTTGGAAAACACCGAGACCACAAATGTTGCGGCTGATACCCATAATAACTGCGCAACTCAAGACGCACAAGTTAGCCCAACTCAAGATCGACCGAAGACATCGGGCATACGTGTTTTTGCTCAAGATGAGAGTCGCTTTGGACTAATGCCAGTAACTCGAAGGCGCATCACAGCGTATGGAACTAAACCTATCCAGCTAGTTCAGTTTCAGTTTGAGAGTTACTATATTTATGGAGCAGTAGAACCGCTAACTGGAGAAAATTTCTTTCTGGAGATGCCTTTTCTCAACAGTGGATGTTTCCAGGTGTTTCTCAATGAGTTTTCTCACTTTTATAAAAATGAGTTCAACATCCTTCTGTTGGATAACTCATCAACACACAAAGCCTCGAGCCTTTTTATTCCGGACAATATCGCACTTTTGTTTTTGCCACCATACAGTCCAGAGCTTAACCCAATAGAGCGTCTATGGCAATACATCAAATCAAAGATAAGTCTCTCTTTGTTTGAATCATTGGAAGTACTAAAGCAGAATGTAGCAGAAAAATTATCAAAATGCACA
>JBDRNN010000070.1:0-4912 GCA_043811145.1 Candidatus Bathyarchaeota archaeon | reverse complement strand
ATGTGTTAACGGAAAAGATTTCACATTAAAACCATACAAAACAAGAAGAGACACTCTTGAAAAAATTGTAAACAAATCGAATCGCGTGAACGTGACCCAAGCCATTATAGCAAAGGATGCTGAAGATTTGGAGAATTTCTTTGAAGAAGCGGTAGCAGAAGGCTTTGAGGGGTTGATGGTGAAGTCTATTGCTGAAAACTCAATATACCAAGCTGGGGCACGAGGTTGGCTTTGGATTAAGTATAAAAGAGACTATAAAGCGGTTTTGACAGACACATTAGACCTTACAGTGGTCGGAGCATTCCATGGAAGAGGAAAGAGAACAGGTGTTTATGGTGCTTTGTTGCTAGCAGCTTACGATGCAGGTAATGATTTATTCCCCACCGTGTGTAAATGCGGTACCGGGTTTACTGATGAGAATCTGAAAAGGATACCTGAAATGTTGAAGGATTATGAAATCCCTCAAAAGCATGGAAGGGTAGATTCTCAGTTGAAAGCGGATGTCTGGTTTGTTCCTCAGCTTGTAATTGAAGTAGTTGGGGCAGAGATTACTTTAAGCCCAATTCACAATTGTGGCAGAGATATTGTTAGAAAAGGAAGCGGTTTGGCAGTTAGATTTCCGCGATTCACAGGCAAATATAGAAGTGATAAGAAGCCTGAAGACTCCTCCACTGTTAAGGAGATCGCTGAGCTTTACCGTGGTCAACTGAAAAAAATAGTTGAGTAAGGTTTCAAAAGCTAAGACTTTTTCACATATACCGTTCTACCATGATGATAGTTTTCAAACTAAAATTCAAGTCAATTGTTCTCAGTAAAAAATAGAAATGTTAAATTACTGCAATGTATTTCCCATAGATATCATTCAAGAGGATATATGATGTACGGCTTTATGGGACAAATATTAAGGATAAACCTAACAGACAAAAAGATCTCAAAGCAATCGCTCTCAGAAAGCGATGCTAAAAAATATTTAGGTGGAAGAGGATTAGCAGCAAAAGTTCTATACAGCGAATTGAAACAAGGAATAGACTCACTAGGTCCAGAGAATAAACTAGTCTACGCATCAGGGCCAGTATGTGGTACCGGAGTCCCAGCAAATTCTCGCTTTTTAGTAGCAGGCAAGTCGCCCCTAACTGGAACATGGGGTGAAGGAAACTGCGGAGGCTCCTTTTCAATTATGTTAAAGAAAGCAGGATATGATGCAATAATAGTTGAAGGAGTATCTAGTTTACCAGTTTATATCAATGTCAAAGAAGATGATGTAGAAATAAGAGATGCAAGTAAACTCTGGGGACTCAATACACTTGAAACAGAGTATGCTATTGCACAAGATCTCGGAATACCGAAACGGAACGAGAATAATCCCTCAGTAGTTTGTATTGGGCCAGCAGGTGAGAAAATGGCAAGAATAGCCGCAATCATGCATACGGCCCATCGTGCTGCGGGACGGTCAGGTCTTGCAGCGGTTATGGGGTCGAAGAAGTTAAAGGCGATAGTTGCTGGAGGAACAAAAAGTGTTCCAATTGCCAACCCTGAGAAGCTTAATGAGATAAATAAAGGGCTAATGGAAGAATGTCGAACTAATCCAAAGGTGACTGATTTTACAGCCTATGGTCAAGCTGGTGGCGTACCTTTTATTCAAGAGTTAGGAATTCTTCCAACTAAGAACTTCCAGAGAGGAACCTTCGAGGGGGCAGATAAGATAAGTGGTCAAGCAATGGCTAAAACCGTTTTAAAGAAGAAGAATACTTGCCGTGAGTGTCCAATAGCCTGTAAACGTGAGGTTGAAGTTAATGAAGGCCCATTTGCTCCAGTAAACTACGAGTATGGTGGCCCTGAATATGAGAATGTGGCTAGTTTTGGGTCACTCTTGCTCTGTGATGACCTTGCAGCTATTTCAAAGGCGAATCAACTTTGCAATGCTTACGGATTAGACGTAATTTCCACTGGAGTCACCATAGCATGGGTAATGGAGTGCTATGAAAGAGGCATTTTAACCAGCGATGAAATCGATGGCATTGAACCTAAATGGGGATGCGGCAGCGACACTATAAAGCTGATAGAAAAGATAGCCATGCGTGAAGGATTTGGCAATATACTTGCTGAAGGTGTAATGCGGGCCTCGCAAAAGGTGGGTAAGGATTCTGCGAGGTTTGCAATGCATGTAAAAGGGCAGGAACTCCCTATGCATGAACCCAGAGGTAAAAAGGGCGTAGGGTTGTCTTATGCTACATCCATAAGAGGTGCATGCCACCTCCAAGCTTTTCATGATCCTAGCTTTGAGGTTAATAATGTAGCACCCGAGATTGGCATAACAAAAGCGATAAGTCGTTACGACACCTCTAGAGCGAAGGTTGACATAGTTAAGAAAAGCCAGGACTGGATTGCCATAACCAACTCTCTCCAAGTTTGTACAGCTATCTTGTTTTGGTGGGGAACACAATCAGCTAGACCTTCGACAGTAACGAACATATTCAACGCCGTTACAGGCTGGAATTATACAACCGACGACTTGATGTTCACAGGGGAGAGAATAAACAACTTATGCAGATGCTTTAACGCGAGGGAAGGTTTCACACGTAAGGAAGACACTTTACCTCCCCGGTTAGTGGAGGATCCTCTGATGGGTGGCCCATGTGATGGACAACGCATTACTCCAGAGCAACTTGAAAGTATGCTAAAAGACTATTATGACATACGCGGCTGGGATTCAAACACCGGGAACCCAACGAGCAAAAAGCTCAACGAATTAGGATTAGACTTCGTGAAGCTATAAGTCATAATAACTTCGCTTCGAGTAATGCAGAGGGGTTCCATTTGGATGTTCTCGAAGCAATCAAAACCAGAAGAAGTGTTAGGCGATTTAAAACAACACCAGTAAATGCCGATTTAATTTTGAGGATAATAGATGCGGCAAGATATTCTCCATCCTCTCGAAACCGTCAACCTTGGGAATTTGTAATTATTCGGACTCAAGATGTTAAGCGGAAGCTTTCACAAATTCATGAATTTAGCTGGCCCGTTAGAGAAGCCCCCGTATCGGTATTGGTTCTAGGAAATCAAAAATTATCGGCTCGTCGTGTTCCTCAAGATTGCTCATGCGCCATCCAGAATATGTGGTTGGCGGCTCATAGCTTCGGTATTGGATGCTGTTGGGTGGCTGTACACTCAACAGAAGACTACATCATTGAAGAGAAGGTTAAGGAAATTTTGCCGATCCCAGAGAATTACAGAGTTATCGCCATAATCGCTATGGGTTACCCCGATGAGAAACCTGACCAAAAAGACCTCAAAAGTTTAGAAGAATTAATACATTGGGAAGAATTTCAATGCACTTCCTCTCGCAAGTTTTAAACGATGTAAACTAATAAACTTCTAGGGATTAAACGAATTATGGCCAAAATATTTGTAAGCATAAACAATGACGCACATTTCCGAAGAGTGAAATATGACCGCATAATTGCGGTTGATGATGAAAATAAGATTATTCTTGACAAGGTAAGAGGCGATATTTGCTGTTATGAAAACAGAACAATAGCACATCAGGAGCTGATTAAGAACGTAATTGATTGGCTTGCTCTTAACAAGGTTAGCGCTTGCTCAGAGGATATAAAGTTTCTTTCAGAGAAAGAAGTGAATGAGAAAGCTAAAGAAATAAAATCTCATAAATAATTTGTTAAAAAGACAGAACATTATGGCAGCTTAAGACCGCAGAGTCCAATACCCGAATTATTCGCCTATTATCTGGAGAATTAAATTTCTTGAACGACTATGAACATCGAGCTCTATGAAAACTAACTGCTGCCAAGTTCCAAGCGTTAATCTCTGATCTTTAAATGGAACCGTAATGCTTGGCCCCAAAATAGAGGCTCGAATATGCGAGTGACCGTTTCCATCATGCCATCTCATTTCATGCTCATAAGACAGCCCCCGTGGGGCAATTCTTTCCAGCATGGCTGGAAAATCTTCCAGAAGACCGGGCTCGTACTCGATAGTTGTTAATGCACCAGTCGCCCCCGGAACAAAAACCGTAACTATGCCATTTTTAATATTGGTCACTTTCACATTTTTCGAAACGTTTTCTGTAATGTTTATTATCTCCAGTTCACCTTTGGTTTGAAAACTTAGATATTTCGTTTCGACTTTCACAATATATCCTCCACTACATCTGAGGAAAATAAATAAGACTGGATAAAAAAACTTTAAAAAATCAAGATTTTATCTTGAAAAACCTTCAGTGATTATCATCGTGTGGGTCACACGTACTTTATCCATTAATCTAACTTTGCTGAAAACATTTTTTCTAATAGTATCAACCGTTTCACCCTCAACTTTTGCTACTATATCGTGGACCCCGTAAACAAAGTATGCTTCTTTAACATCTGGAAGCTTTTGTACCTCCTTAAGAACCTCTTCTTCAGCGCCCATGTCTACATTTACCAGAATAAACGCGGATATCAATTTGAATTTCTCTCTCCTAAATAGAACCTACACGCAATAGGATGTTTTTAGTCAAACTAACTTTGAAAGTTGATAGATATAACCGCTTCCCCCTTATCAAACCTTCTCTAACGATAACCATCAAATGCCAGCTTCAGAATGTTCAAAACTCGGCATGGAACAGTTATATTTCAAATAATCCTTTGATTTTTTCTTTGAACTCGAAAAAATCTGCCAAATAGGGAGGCAATTTTTTACTATTTTCTAGTTCTTTGATAACTTTGGGAATCGACTTGTTTTTATTTTTTGCCAGTAAGGTTATTTTTTCAAACTCTCGCTCAAAGTCTTCTTTATTGCCTACGAGAGGAATAGTGAAGCTATGCAAAAAATATAGTCTTGCTAAAGCTAAACTTAGTGACTCGATTCGTTTTTTATCATATTCCTTAAATGTTCTCAAGATGTCATTTACTAT
>JBDRNN010000069.1:0-2333 GCA_043811145.1 Candidatus Bathyarchaeota archaeon | reverse complement strand
AAGGAAACCTTACTCTTTCGGCGTTATTCATTCTCAGAATAATCACATCCTACTATTACCAGGATTCTCATTAGTTTTCGCTCCACTCTTTCTCTCGAAAAAACTTCTACGCAAAAACCACGCCTACTTACCCGAACATTCTTTCTAGAATGCCGCTAAAGTATCGGTATTATGCTTAGCCCTGTCCATTTTCCAGGCTCTGAACCTCAATAGGTGAGCTGTTACGCTTTCTTTAAATGATAGCTGCTTCTAAGCTTACATCCCTAGTGTCTCAGGTTCAAAACACTGTTTGTTACACTTAGCATAAATTTTAGGACCTTAACTTTAGTCTCCCTTGTTTAGGTCTCGGAAATGTATCTTACATACACACCCTGTTTCCTGCTTAAAGCAGTTAGCAAATTCTGAGTTGGAAAGAATTCCGTAAGCATTTGCTCCTGCGAATTCTATCCGTACTTTACATCATTAACAAACATAAACAAGACTATACGAAGGCATATTTCAGTAGGAACCAGCCATTGCCAGATTAGATAGGCTTTTCACCCCTATCCACAAGTCATTTGAGTGCATGTTCACAACACCAGTTCAGCCCTCCATCCTCTTTTCAGAAGACTTCAGCTTGCTCATGGATAGATCATCTGGCTTCAGGTCTTTACCTTGTGACTAATCGCATTTTCATACTTGCTTTCGCTTTGGTTACTCAACAAAATTGATTAGCCTTGCCACAAAATAAAACTCCCTGGCCCGTTTTTCGAAACGTACGTTACAACCCTTTGTCTTGCGACGTAAGAGCAGTAACCAACTGTCACTGTTAGATTTCAAGTCTTTTCACACTCTATTAAGAGTACTTTTCAGCTTTCCCTCGCGGTACTAGTGCACTATCGGACTTTGGTTATATTTAGGGTTAGGAGTTAATCCTCCTATATTCAGGCCTCTAATCCAAGAGACCCTACTCTTTGAAGAACAACATATTGTTTTTGTTTACAGGACTATCACCTTTTATAGTCTAACGTTCCAGTTAAGTTCAACTCAACAACTTAGTCATTTACCTTCACCACATCTCTATCTCTCTTTCAAAAGAAGATTCAGTTCGCCCTATGCCCTTTTCGCTCTCTGCTAATAGGGGTATCACTTTTGTTTTCTTTTCCTGCCGGTACTAAGATGTTTCAATTCCCGGCGTATTTTTCCATCTCTGGATAATTAGGAAATCTTGGGATCAAAGCTTGCATGCAACTCCCCCAAGCTTATCGCAGCTTGCCACGTCTTTCATCATTACCAAAGCCAAGCTATCTGTCTAACAGTATAAATAGGATATTTTCTGAAAATATCTACCTTTACTACTTATTTCATCGAACTTAGGGTGACTTAGGTTTCCCTTATGGTAACCCTTCCTTTGAGGATAGTTCTCTAAAAGATCCAAAAATTTCTTTTTGAACCTTTTCCAATCTTAAATTGAATAGGAAATTAACTAAGTTTAGAAAAGTATGGACCTCGAAAGATTTCGCGAACACAATATCGCCCTTGATTTGAGCGAGGTCTTGAGTAGCGAATCGAACTTTCGATTTAAAACAATGGACCCACCGCGAATCGAACGCGGATCTCATCCGTGCAAGGGACGTATCTTAAACCATTGGACAATGGGCCCAATGTTAATAATTTAGGTATTTTTATTTATAATCTTTTCTAAAAAACATGTAGAAGCAACTTAGCAACTTTTTTGTAATCATAATAATTTTTCTTTTAAAAATTTAGACTAAAGATTAAAACCTTTGTCGAAAATATTTTTAAAGAAAATATTTTAGGAGGTGATCCAACTGCAGGTTCCCCTACAGTTACCTTGTGACGACTTAACCTACCTTATCTAATCAAGGTTCTCTTTCGAAAAATTTCACCATAACTACACTCGGTTGGTTTGACGGGCAGTGAGTGCAAGAGACAGTGACATATTCACCGTTCGTTGATAACAAACGATTACTACGAATTCCAGTGTCATGAGGTTGAGTTACAAACCTCAATCTAGACTAAGATGAATTTTAAGAGGTTAGCTTCACCTCTCGGTGTTGCATCTCGTTGTGTTCACCATTGACGCGCGCGTGTTGCCCAGGGGATTCGGGCTGTACCACCTAACGTAGCCCACACTTTCATCCTTGTTACCAAGGCAATCTCACTATTGTACACGTAGTAAATAGTGATGTGGGTCTTGCCTGTTACCTGATTTAACAGGTCACTTCACAGCACAGGCTGACGTCGGCCATGCAACTCCTCTCAGCGTGTCAGGTAAGCCCTTTAGACTGACCTTCATTCTGCTGTCGCTCCTGGTGAGGTTCACGGTGTAT
>JBDRNN010000068.1:0-2348 GCA_043811145.1 Candidatus Bathyarchaeota archaeon | reverse complement strand
CGAATACCAGCAAGTGACGCTAGTTGATGCTATGGGTAACGTAGTCACCTTGACTGCGCCGCCAGAAAGAATAGTGTCGTTAGCGCCAAGCAACACTGAAACACTGTTTCTTATTGGAGCAGGCGACATGGTTGTGGGCGTTACGGACTTCTGTGACTATCCTTACAATTTCACGGCATGGGTCGAAGCAGGTAACATGAGCAGCATCGGAAGTTACTATGGGCCATCAGTGGAACCGATAGTGGCGTTAGAGCCTGACCTCGTTCTTGCAAGCACTGGAAGCCTAGACGCCGCTGTAACTCTAAAGGGCTTGGGATATAATGTCCTAGTAATAGAAGGCAGAACCCTTGACAATATTCTGCAGGATATCCTCTTGGTGGGAAGAGCAACTTACAAAGACGCTGAAGCTAGCGCCGTCGTTACAGAAATGAGAGCAAGAATAGATGCCGTAGCCAATCAAGCAGCGGCTGCAAGTACTACTCCAAAAGTGTACCATGAAGTTTGGAATGAACCCCTCATGAGCGTGGGCCCAGGCACATTTATTGACGAACTGATAACTTTGGCTGGTGGAACAAACATCTTCAATGACGCAACAACAAGTTGGCCACAAATTAGCTCTGAGGCAGTTATAGAAAAGAATCCTGATGTGATGTTTTTCCCAGACATGTATATGGGCGTAGGTAACTTCTATGATACCATAGAGTCAGTGTCAAGCCGTCCCGGATGGGGCTCCATAACTGCAGTTCAGAATGGTGCACTCTACGAAATCAATGCAGACATAATCTCTAGGACAGGTCCAAGGCTCGTTGACGCGCTAGAAGCTATTGCAAAGATGGTTCATCCAGAAATCTTTGGACAACCCTAAAATATTTCCTCCTTTTTTATACCCCCTGACAACAACTTGTGAAACATCAATGAAAACAGACGCTAAAAGCTCTCATTTAAGGCACGTTTCTCACTGGAAGCTATATCTAGTCATACTCATTGTTGCGTTTGGAATTGTTTTTGTTTTATCACTCAATCTTGGTTACGCCCCTATTTCTTTTAGCGACATTTTGAATATACTGACCAAAAACGTTCCTTTCCTCGGAGATTTGATGGCACCTTCAGATATCACTCAAACTGCTGAAGTAATAATTATGCAAATCAGACTCCCCCGAGTAATCTGTGGTGCTCTGGTTGGTGCAGCCTTGGCGACTGCAGGCGTAATATATCAAGGAATCTTCAGAAATCCAATGGCTGACCCTTATGTCATTGGCGCTATGTCGGGTGCGTCATTAGGTTCAGCGCTTGTCTTAGTTCTTGGAGTAGGAATATCCTTTTTTGGAGTAAACACTGTTCAAGTCTTTGCTTTTGTTGGGTCTTTAATTACTGTGCTTATTGTTTACAGCATATCTAAATACGGCTCCAGAGTTCCAGTTACAATGTTGCTTTTAACAGGTATCGCGGTAACTTACTTCCAAAGTGCCATAGTCACTTTTCTGCAAGTAATCGCCAGCGAAAGTGTTCTTCATGGACTAACTTTCTGGCTTATTGGAAGCCTATCATCTACTGAAAACTGGACTAAAGTTTGGTCCATTTTGCCGCTCATAATTATTGGCATTGTCATTTCTTATCTTTATTCACGCGACTTGAATATTCTTGCTTTAGGAGAAGATCAAGCACAGCATTTAGGTGTTGAAATAGAAAAAGTGAAAAGGATATTGCTTATCTGTGGGGCTCTCCTGACCGCAGCCGCTGTTTCTATTAGTGGGTTAATTGGTTTCGTTGGTTTGATAATTCCACACTTGACACGAGTTATAGTAGGTCCTGACCATCGAATTCTCCTACCCACTTCTGCTGTTGTTGGTGCTTCTTTTCTAATGTTCTGTGACGCAATAGCACGAATAGCAATGGGTTCTGGCGAAGCACCTGTTGGAGTTATCACAGCACTTTCAGGAGGTCCGTTTTTCATATATCTACTTCGCAGACGAAAGAGAGGATACTCAGTATAAGGTGACTAAAAGAGATGGTGACATTAACAATTGATGGTGTTAACTGTTCTTATGGTTCCGTTGATGTCCTGAAGGATATTGGTTTTGCTGTTGAAAGCGGACAGTTTTTAGGCATTCTTGGTCCCAACGGCTCAGGAAAAACTACGCTACTAAAAAGCATAAGCAGAGTTCTAAAGCCAAAGAAAGGAACAATTCTGATCGACGAAAAGAACATTTACGACATGAAAACTGTGGATGTTGCAAAACAGTTGGCGGTGGTTCCGCAGTCTACGCCGGTAACTTTCGATTTCACTGCTCTTGAAGTTGTTCTTATGGGTCGTAATCCTCACATGCCACGGTTCAAGATGGAGAGCA
>JBDRNN010000067.1:0-2588 GCA_043811145.1 Candidatus Bathyarchaeota archaeon | reverse complement strand
CCTTATCATCAGATTAAGCCTGTTATACCCCTCATCATCTACCCTAAAACTAATGACGCTTTCTCCGTTAATTTCCAGAACGTTTCTAACGTTGTATGCTAAGTTTCCAATTAGACAAACAACATTTTTTCTAAGGTATCCATAATAATTAGAGATTTTGTTCAATGATACATAAGGCTTCTTTTTCAGTTTAATCAGTTGATCTTTTGTAAATCTTCCACCATCAGCATGAGCTGCATGTTCAGCACAAAGAGCTATCATTCCCTCTGGGTTGTGGTGATGTTTTTCTGCCCAAGGTGGATTGAAATGATGCCAAGTTAAGTATGGACTTCCGCATGATTGTAATGGGCAACCATAGTTTACTTCTTTTCTAAGGAACTCGCGAATTTCTTTCGGTGGGGTTCTATTCATAGTTACCTAAAATTCCCAATTATACTTTGTATTTAATATTGTTTTGGGGATTAAAATTTAACCCAAACCCAAAACCCAAAATATTTGATAACAGTGAAAAAGCTTTGACGTTCTCATACTCTCGGAGTGTTATTTTCTTCTAGCTAATTTTCTATCAAGAGCGCTCTTTACTCTTCTGCATGCTGGACAGAAGCCAGCCCCCTCCACTGAAGAATTATGTTTATGAATGACCGTGAAAGGAACTCTGGAGCTGCGCTCTAGCTTCTCACCTATCCTGTTCATGCTTAAGCCCTCAGCAACGTACAACCTAATTATATCTGCATGTTCAACATCGCCTACGGTGTTGTGAGTTCCCCTGTATTCTCCCTTCTCTATTGGCTCGCCATATTCTACGTTGATGCCTACAGCCTTCAGGATGTTTTCGCCTTCTTGTTTATGCCAGTCTATCGCTTTGAACTCGCCTATTCCTATGCTTCCAGTTTTGCTTAAAATGATAAAGAATTGTGGAGGCATGTTGCGGATTATGTGAGGCTCAAAAACTGAGTATAGCCAGGATAGGTCAGAGGTTAATCCGGTCATGCCCTGATTCTTCAGGATGATGTAATCGCTCAGGTTTCTTATGTCAATGTCAATACTGTAATATCGTGTTGAATCTAAGCCTAAAGCCATGCCCACATGACGAGCCTCTCTGACAAGATAAGTCATCTGCGCCTTGCTTACAACCTGGTTTTCGCTGATCTTCAAACGAGAATAGAAGAGGTTTGCTGCTTCTCGGCACAAACAAAAGACCAGCCTCTTCCAGCTTAACCGTTTATATATTTTGTCTGTTAGCTGTGCAGCGTTTATGAATTCGTCATCTACGCCTAGATACAAAGGCGAACTTGAAATTATCAGGTCATAGTTAATAAAATCTGACAGTGTTACCTTAGTGGCTGGTTTACAGTTGTAAGATGCTTTAACAGACACGTTTTCGCCATGAACCAAAAGAACCTTTTTGTCTTCTATAATTGGAGAGCGAAGCCATGCTAACCCCTCTCCGTCTCGGCTTCCGAACAAGTCAAGGATTGCGTGTCCTTTCTCTAAGTAGTGACAACCTATTGTTTCCAAGAAAGTAGATTTTCCCGCTCCTCTGATGCCGATAGTAAAAAAGGTGTTGGGGCGATTGAAGCTTATTTTATCTGCCCCCCGAATCCACTTAATCTCCATGGTCTTCTTGTCCTTGCTCCGTTTCTGTTGGTTTGTTGAATTCCTTCCACACGTTGGGACTGATTTCTTTTGTCAATTCTCGTCTTATGTCTGAAAGTTCAGCTAAAGCCCAGGTTGCATATTCTCCTTTTAGAATGTTGTAGCTACGATCACTCAAAGCCGAGGTTGTAGTGAAAAAACAGAAAGCGTCAGTGAGTTTACTTAGGTCTTCGTCAATTTTTTTCTGTAACCGGTCCTCAAATTCCACAAACTCGTTGTGATAATCTATCTGGGCATAGGGGCTTACATTTACCCGTTTTCTACTTAGAGGATATTTTCGGTTTCGATAATTTGTTTTTAGTGGATAAAATTCTAGAGAGGTTTTGTGCCAAGGCATGATATATTTGTCATAAGTTTCTTCGGAGGGAGGGAACATCCAGGCGATATTATAATATTCACCACTTTTTGTTTTTGTTGGAAAAGTGTTTTGAAGGCTTACACAAACATCGTTGCATATTTTGATTGTATCTAAGTCTAGCTTGTCCTTTTTTTCTGAAAGCTGAGCTGCTTCGCAAATTGCATATATTTTCACGAGTGGATCGTTGCTGTCTATCGCTTTTATGATTAGTTTACACTGTGAGTGCTCATAGATTCCCTTTTTTTGCCCTCGCATACTTGACGAGGTAAATTTTTCTAAATCACTCATTTTCTCGGTTCACCTCCTGTTCTGTTTTTTTAAAAACTGCTAACTCGATTCTTGCTCGTAAGGTCCAGAATTTTTCATGCGCTCTAATTGGGCTGTATAATCCTTGGATGCAAACCATTTCCAGATTTTTAGATTCGGGTTTAGGGTCCAAAACAATACTTTTCATTTTTTCACTTCCATTTTTTTCTTGATTACCTGAAATTTTTTCCAGTTTTTTTCATCATGAACTAGAAGAAGGGCTGCTCCAGAGTTTGTTAACCCGCACCAAATTGTTGAAACAAAATAG
>JBDRNN010000066.1:0-5296 GCA_043811145.1 Candidatus Bathyarchaeota archaeon | reverse complement strand
AACAAGTATGAACTTTTTCTTTTTGATTTTTTGTTAATTATTGTCTTGTTGAAAATATTTTTTCTGGCTGTTTGCTTCCCATCCGCCCACCCTTGAATTGTCTCGTCACATAGCTCGCCCCGACCACCCACCCCGATTAGTGCCGCACCCACTCATTAGGATAGTCTCGATTTTGTCAGTAAATTACACAAATCGAGTTATTTGTTGCAAACAATTTCCGACATTTTAACAGAGATGATTAGCACCTTTCGAAACTGATTTCCATGTCTTGAAATTCTAGGAAAGTGCCGTCCAGGAAGATCGTTGAGGATGCTCTGTTGAATGTTATTGTTGCGGTTTCGTCGAAGTAGCGTGCGTCTTCTTTGAGTGTGCCCGACGTGTCGAAGATTATTTCATCTTGGGGACCGAGGTAGGCGTTATGAATTGTGAATGCGTACGAGACTCTTATTCTGCCCTCTTGGGTCATGAATGTTCCTCTGCCAGACCTTGCGCCGCCGGCTGGGGCGTAGAGACTTAGTCTGTTGTTTGATGTGAAGTCTTGGCCTTCAAATGTTGCTACGCCTTCTATTGCTCTCAGTGAACAACTGCCTTCGAAGTCTGGATCGCGAATGATGACTATTTGTTCTGGACTTTCGAACTCTGTTTCTGGAGTGGTGATTCGGAAGTATGATTGGTATTGACCTGATTCAACTGTTGAGGAGTTTAGAATGACGTTGTATTTTAGGAATCCTTCTATGAAGCCTTGGTCATAGCCGTAGCCGTATTGGTAGCTTGTGTTTTCTGTCTGTGTGATTTGGATTCCTGGGCAAGGGTCGATTGGAGTGCCGTCTGGTAGGAATCTACATGTCAGGTCTTGCGGACCGTTTAAGACAAGTGTGATTGTTGTTATGTCTAAGACTTCTCCTTGTTCAATGTTGATGGAGAGTTGGAATTCTACTGCCTCGCCTTTGGTGACGATGCCGTCTAAAACTGTGAAACCGAGAATTAAGGCTTCGACAGAACCGACTAAAATCAATATGGCCAGAACTGAAATGGTTATCAGGGATGGTAGTACTTTTTTATTTGTCAAACTATTTTTCATTAGTGATAAAAGTAATAGATTATATATAAAACTGATTCATCGAATGAAAGTAGTGAATAATTAAGGAGTTACTTTTTTAATTTCTTGAGAGGAGGAAGTCGTTTTTTTCTTCGGCTGTGTTGGATTTCGTTGACTCTGACTATGATGTTCATGAGAGTTATGATGCAGTTCAGTAACAGAAGGATGATTATGAATTGTCCTGCTTCGTTGAAGCCGAGGCTTGAGAGTGTGAAAGTTGTTCTGTTTTCTGATGGGATGTTTCCGCTTCCTTGTCCGTCAAGGATTATTTTTAGATTGCCGTATTCGTCGTAGCTGTCTACTAGGCACATTCTTGTTTCAATAGGTTTTTCTTGGATTTCGCAGTAGTTTAGATTTCTGTAGCATGTTCTGAACTGTTGGCCGTCAACGCAAGGGCTCCATGAATCGCAGGTCCATTCTGGTGCGCAGAATGAGTCGCCGCCTTTAGAGTAAGGGGATTTTATTGTGATTGCTCTTCCGGCTTGGGAGAATGTTTCGCCTCTTATTTTTGCTTTTAGCTCTGTTTCATATTTTCCGGTTAGGAAGTCTGATGTGTCGATTCTGATTAGGTATGCTAATTTTCCTGTTGTGAAGCCGTAGCCATAGCCGAAGTTATACCCATAGCCATAGCCGTAACCAGGGTCGAGAATTTTTGTGATTGTTATGTCGTGGCAGTTTGATAGGGGATTGCCAGATGTGTCGAATCTGCAAGTGACTTTTTCAGGGCCGTTGAGAACTAAGGTTAATTCTTCTACTGGGAGTCTTTCGCCAGAGTCGATTGTGAGTTCTGCTGTGAATGTGACGATCTCGCCTTTTACTGGGCGGAGCTTGTTTACGTCAAGACTTAGAGTGAAACCTTGTACAGGACCTGATAGAACAAGGAGACCTATTACTAACACTGTAAATAAAAATGCGAAAATCTTGCTTTTAGTCATGGTTTTTGATATTATACGAACTTTTTAAACCTTGCGATATGTTGTAATTATAAAATGGTAAAATAAGAATTATTGGCTGTAAGGGTAGTATTCGACGGATTTTTGCAGCATTTTCTTGTATCTTGCTTTTCTGACCCGGATGACTGTGATTGTGGCGATTGCGAGGACGATTATTGCGCCGATTACTAGAGACCAGTTTGACTTTATGGTGTTTCCTACTGCTCCGAATGCTCCTGTTATTGCTGAAGCTGATTCAGATTCTGTTTGTTCTTCTGTTTCTGGCTCTTGAGTGTCGTCTTGGAGAGGTGTTTGGCCTGTGAGTGTTTCAATTAAGTCTTGGATAGGTGAGCAAGTTCTTGTTGTTTCTGGTATGTCAGGGGCGAGGCAGTTTTCTCTTATTTTTTCACAGCTTCTTGTTTGTATTCCATTAGTGCAAGGAGACCAGTCAGTGCAGAGCCAAGATGTTCTGCAGCGACCGCCGTTAGAGTCGTCTTGGGTGATTTCGAAGCCAGGGCCTGATTGGGAGAACTCGCTGTTGGAGATTTTTACTTTTAGGTTTGTTGTGTATTGTCCTGTGAGATAGTCGGAAGTGTCGAGTGTTATTGAATAGGCTAGTTTGCCGTTAGTGTATCCGTAGCCATAGCCGTAACCGTATCCGTAACCCCACCTCCAGTTATATCCTGGACCGTAGCCATAGCCCCAACTGTAACCGTATCCGTAACCGTAGCCGAGGTAGCCATAGCCATAGCCAAAGCCGAAGTGCGGCGCGCTTGTTCTTGCTACTCTCATGCCCTTGCAGCCGGAGATTATTTCTCCATCTGGATTGAATGAGCACGAAACTGATTCAGGACCTGATAGTTCAAGGGTTAGCTGTTCTACTGGGAGGATCTCTCCGGAAGGGATGTCGATTTCTGCGGTGAATGTGATTGTGTCGCCTTTTGTTGGAGATGTGTTGTTGAGTGTTAAGAAAAAAGAAAATGCTTGGGCTGGGCCTGTTATGATCAGGAGAAGGATTATGGTTGTAGAGACTATCATAGATGTTGCCTTTTCTTTCTGATTTTTGCTTTTAGGCATGCTTTCTGGTGATATATGATGTTTTTAAGTCTTGCTGTTGTCGTAATTTCAGAATGGTAAATAAATAATAGCATTGGAATTACTGGTGAATAGTTAATTATTTTGGATGATATAAAATCTTAAATAGATGGCTATTCGTCACGTGAGAGTGACTATGGGGAAAAAACAGATTCTCTCGGGGGCATTGACGTTTGGGATTGTTGCGATTCTTGTGTTGGCTGGGCCGGCGCATGCGTTTAATATCTCATTTAGGATTTCAGATGATTCTGTTATTAAGGGTGAGGAAGTTGTTTTTACTGTGAATGTGGATATTTCTAATTTGGAGTTTGATGATATTGATGATTTGACATTTAATATTTTTGGGCCTACTGGTTTGTCGTGCGTGTTTGATGTGGAGGGAAATGAGATTTCAGGTTGTGAGGACTTTGAGGTAGAGTTGTTGTCTTTGCCGGGTTATGGATATGAGTATGGTTATAATAACCGATACACTTATGGATATGGTTACGGCTATGGGGAGATGGTTGGGGGTTTAGTTTATGAGATAACCCTTAAGACAGATAATATGGAAGTTGGTTCGTATTCTTCTGAGTTGATTTTGAGGGCTGGGTTGAGCGAGGATATTACTGAGGGGCCTGATTTTGAGATAATTGAGAGGGATGTAAAAATTAAGATGTGTCATGTTCCTCCGGGAAATCCAGATAAGGCGCATACAATTATGGTCAGTGGAAATGCTGTGACAGCTCATTTGCTTCATGGGGATTATGTAGGAGAGTGCAGAACTGTTGATGGTGATGATGATCAAGGCAATGGAAATGGTGGTGGGAATGGAGGGGGCGGTAATGATCATGATGAAGAGGATGAGGGTGATGGTGATGATGGCGGTGAGGAAGAAGAGGATAGTGGAGAAGATGGCGGTGATGAAGAGGGTGAAGATGGAGAAGGTGATAGTGGGGGGGAAGAAGAGAGTAATGGTAATGGAAACGGCAACGGGAATGGAAATGGTCATGATGGTGATGATGAAGGTGATAGTGAGGGGGAAGAAGATGGCAACTGCGGAAATGGTAATGGAGAAGGCAACTGCGGGAATGATAATGGGAACAAGTATAAGTATCAGGGAGAAAACGGAAATGGTAATAATGGTGATGGAGATGATGGCGGAAGCGGAAGTAGTGGTGGTAGTAGCGGCAGCAGCAGCAGCGGGGGAAGTGGAAACGGCGGGGGGAATGGCGGCGGTAGAGGGAGATAATTCTTTTAGATGATTAGGTTAGGTGTTTTGGGATAAGTTTTTTAGCGAAAGAATTAAATAACCACCAAGTGTAACACTTTTATGAAATCTTTTACTGCAATAATTAGGAAGGGAGAGAAGCAATTTGTTGCTTTGTGCCCGGAGGTTGATGTTGTTAGCCAGGGTTATACTATTGAGGAAGCTGTTGAAAATCTGAAAGAGGCAGTAACTCTTTATCTTGAAGAGATGGGGGAGCCTGAGCAGTATGGTTCTCAGGATACTTTTGTTGTAAAATTTGAGGTGGATGGGATTGGCAAAACTTCCGAGGTTGTCCGGTAAGGAAGTTGCCAAGGCTTTGAAGAAGGCTGGTTTTGTTGAAAAGAGGCAGAGAGGAAGTCATGTTATTATGGTTAAAGAGACGCCTCAGGGAAAAATCCCAACTGTTGTTCCAATGCATAAGGAAGTCGATACAGGAACATTACTTGAAATTATCAGGCAGTCTAAAATGAGTCGTGACGAGTTCCTGGGTTTTTTGTAATTTGAGTAATCCTTGAAATGTGGTGGTGGGAATGGTAATGGTGGGGGGAATGGCGGCGGTAGAGGGAGATGATTCTTTTAGTAGCTAGTAGATAATAATAAATACATCTTGTAGGACATATTTTTATGGCATTAAATGATCTAAGATATACAAGGCTGGTTGGCAAAGAAAAAGCTGAGCAAAGAACGAAGAGGGTCCTAGATAAAATAGCAAGATTGGAAGAAGAGTTAGAAGGGGACTCTGTTTCAAGGGAGAGGGCTAAGGCAGAATTGCAAAGATATACGGGTTTTCGAGCTGAATATGTTGAGATGGAGTTTATGGTAACTATAGGCAGTAGTAAAGGAGGCGAAGAAGTTGCGAGATATGATTTAGGAGAGGCAGTTCGTCTGAGGGCTAGAATGTTGCTTGAGAGTTGCTAAGCAAAC
>JBDRNN010000065.1:0-6065 GCA_043811145.1 Candidatus Bathyarchaeota archaeon | reverse complement strand
TGGGCGCAGTAACATCGATGCTTAGTAGCATAAGAAGGGATTCGGCACCCATAGAAAAAAGTGAGAATCCTAAGATTAAGAGGAGAACTAAGAAGGTTCCACCCAAGGCAAAAAAACGTGCGGAAAGGAAAATGTGAGATTATGATACGCAAAAAGAAATGTTCGAAAAAGAGAAGAAGGACCGTAAAAGGAAGAGGGGTGCGGAAAGCGAACGCATCGAAAAAAATTGAGCCTAACGAGGTTTATGAACCACTTGATTATAGAGATTTGAACAGGATCCCAAACATACACATGCTCAAAAAACCATCTTGGGCAACAGGAGAAGAAAATCCGCCTGAAGAAAATCTGGATGGGATTGAAGGCAAAAACCTAACCCAATGGCTTTGGAGCGTCATTTTCTCAATCCCAATAATCATTCTACTTTCATTGCCTCTGCTAGCTGTCCTGTCACTTACTCTTTTCAAATACGGATTATTCCCGGAATCAGTAGGTCCGATGACAGCACACATGTTCCAGGTTTCTGAGATTGTAGAACTTGATTCCAATTATATGGCTGGATTCTGGGCACTTTCACTTATTGTATTTGTCCCATGGAGTGCGGTAGTCTGTAGATTGGAGAACATTGCATGTAGATTCGCAAGATGATTATTCGATTGGTGCATATACCTCCGTTAGAAGTCCTCTGATTTTACTTCTCTTTTCTCATATAAGGAAAGGTTTAAGAGGTTCTGGAGTCATAATTTATTTGGTGATTTATATGCCCGTCTTTGCTGCAAAACCCGAGGAAAAGGAGACCCGTATCCTGGATGTACCATGCGGTTCGAATGCGATTTTTTATGAGAAACCTGCTTATACCAACTTGGTAACTGACCAGATAGAGATTACGGGCATGAGCTATCAGGAATATTATGCTAAACAAAAGCCTGAGATCGACAGTCTTTCAGGCGGAGACTACGAAAAGAAACTCCTTCTTTTAATGGGACTGCACAAAACGGATAAAAGAGCTGTTAATGCAATGAAAACAAGGGGACAGAATTGGAGGGAATCGGATAATCTCAGGGAAGACGACAAGCATTACGTTGATATTGCTGAGAAGAACCTCAATGCACTTAAAGAAATGGGGATCTCGATGGATAAGGACCCTGAAGAAGTGCTGAGGACAATAAAGGATACTTTCGGAAAAATAGGGCAGGAGATAGTTGCCAAATCAAGGAGGATGCCAATCTATAAAGAGGTGGTAACTGAAACAGAAGAACTCCAGTGCGGTGATAGACTACTGGACCCAACTTACACTAAAAACAACACCCTTGCATTAAGGGACGGAGATGTTACTGCAACAGCTATTCTTTATTTGGCAACCCTAATGACCGGACAAGGTGTCTCAGACCTCGGATCTCCGGTAGAAAAAGTTGAGGATTTCGTAAAAGCAACAGTTGAATTAGGAAACAAGGCTTTTTCAACAAGCGATGATGTTGCTGGCCTGAAAAAGAGAAACGTGCCTGATGAAGAGATAGTGCAAGAACAGACGACGGGCAACTTTGCCATAGGTCCGGAGATGTTTACAGAAAGACGCCACACAAACACGCCCCCATACTATTTACTAGCAGAACAACTCGATTGCATGGTTTTTTGCTCTTGGAACTATGAGAAATTTGACAAGGAAAAGGCACCTGACGACATGACAGTATCCGGAACCCTGTCAATAACCCAACAGCAATCAGAGGTGGATAGGGGTGCGAACAAGATGATTCACCTAACCATTTATTCAGAGAGCGGGGAGGAGCTCTACAGCGCAACCCCGATAACAAACAGGGATGGGGAGTTCACTGCGGTCTTACCAAAGGATATTCTAGATAAGCTGGAACCTGGAAACTATAAGGCTACTGCACGCTTCACTGGAAATGTCAGAGGGGAGGAACTTGATTGTGAAGGCCCCTGTGAGTTCAAGGTGGAAGAGGAGATAACGCCTCCGCCGCCTACTCTTGAGAAAGAGCCAGTAAAGGAGCCAATGCAGGTATATGGAAGAGTGTACATGCCACGCAGAAGCATGGTGTCTCTAACAAACACCACCGAAGACAGGCAACAGCTCGGGATGAACGAAGAGATTCCAGACGACGTGTGGGAGGCCGATCCGGACCAATTCCCTGCTTTGGGCAAGGTTAGCTCGCCAATGTGCCACGATGAGATTGACATAATAAAGAGATACACTGCAAAGCGTGAAACCAGAAAACAGGATTTCAAGTTTGGAGTGAGGAATGCACACAAGGGTTTCGGAGTGCATGGGATAGTCCATGTCTCAACAGTTGAGAAGAACAGAAGAGTGGACATGGATGTGATTAGGCACCCATGGGGAGACCTAGAGGAAGGAGTCGAGGACCATCAAAAGAGATCGGTTACATATTCAACTGAAAGCGACACTAAGACAAGCGTCGGTCTAGAAGTTGGAAAAGAAGTAAAGATTGTCGGGGATAAAGTGAGAGTCGACATGGAGGGGCGCCTAGGAAAGATGTTTGGGGAGGAGTCTCGTTTCTTGGCTGGCTTGCAAGCATCTGTAGGAAATTCAGCCAAGACAAATAGACTTGCAATAGAACTCACAAACGAAATCCAGAAACAATTTTCCTTGGCACTTACAGGCTCCAAGGCAGTTGTCGGCGGACTCAGCTTTGACTTGACAGTGGACGACCTTACTACCAAAAAACCAGTCCTTGGTATTGGGCTAACATATACGTTCAGGTAAGCAAAAAAAACAATAACCTGTCGAAAAAACTAGTTTCCTGAGTTTCTTCTCTGGTAGTCCTGAGCCTGGGATATAATATCTATATTTTGGGTGAAGCTCCTTATTGCATCAACGCCTCTGCCCAACCGGCGGGCAATCCGCAGCATACGAAAAAGACAGAACAACCGTTAGAACAACTAACAAAAGATATTTTTTCATCCCCAAAAACCCTAAATAACTAGGGCCACACTTTATAAAAAACTTTCCGATTTTTTAAAGTTGGAGAACGGGAAAATGCGCCCGACCTGGCTGCAGGCAAAGGACCAACGTTTGGGGTACAATAAAGCGCCCCATAAAACTACTAAGAGAAGAAGTATTAAATCATCCAGCTATGGGTCCACCGTATTTAGATGTTAGCATAGTGATAGTCAAGCTTTTATATGTCAAATACCAAAATTAATATGGTGGTTATATGGGGAATGGCGCTTTTAAAATTCCTGAAAAAAATAGGGAGAAGTCACTGGTGGTGAAAAGTCCGCCTAACTCGGTTCTCATAGAAAAACCCAGTTATACTAATAAAGTTATTGATCAAGTTGCAATGACTGCTATGAGCTACCAAGATTATTACGCTAGACATCATGACAAGATGAAAGAAGCAGGTCTGGGTGAGGAGGACCAAGTTAAGTTCGTTCTTGTTGGAATGCATGAGATGATGCTTGGATTACACAGGGGTGGCAGCAGAGTTCTAGGGGCATTGGAGAAACATGGGGCAGATTGGAAAAACCACCTTAAAGACTATGATAAGCAATACCTTCAATATGCAGAACAAAATCTAAATGCTTTAGGCATTCCATTGAACGCGACTTGGCCAGAGGCAAAGGATAACCTAAAGAAATTCGGAAAAGCAGGTAATGAGGTAATCAAGACAGCTGAAACAATGCCCATTTATGGGACAGTTATAACAAACTCAGAGGATCTCCAAATGGGTGACAGGGTTCTTTCCAAGGATTTTCAAGATGGAAAGGTTCTTGGTTTAAGGGGGGGTAACCCAACAGCCAGCGCAATTCTTTATATGGCAACATTCATGACTTGTCAGGGAGTCTCTGTTCCTAAGTCTGGGCTTGATGTTCAGAAATTCAAAGAGACTACAAGTTCTCAGGGAAATGATGCTTTTTCAACAAGTTCTGATGAGCGTGCTGTGAAAAAACAGTATAGGGATAAGTATAGTGACGAGAAGCTTGAAAACAAAGTGAAATCAAGAGTTGATGAACTCAAAGAAAAGGGCATGTTCGCTATTGGGCTTGCGATGTTTACAAAGGGCAGATTCGATGATCTTAGTTCATTCTATGTTTTAGGGGAGCAACTCCAATGTGCAGTTTCTGTTTGTGCACCTGAAAGCTTTGTCCAGGGACAGGTTTCGGATGATTTTGCCATAGGGGGGGTGCTCTCAATAACTAAAGAACAATCAGCAGCTGACAGAGGAGGTAATAAGCCTATTCACGTGACCATATACCAAAAAAGCCTAGAGATGGCAAGTGGCAGTGCTTACACCCACATATATGAGAAAACACCAATAACGGCTCACGATGGCGGATACATTGCTACGCCCACAAAAGAAGAGCTTAACAAACTTAACCCGGGCGAATACAGGGTAGTTGCAACCTATGAAGGACAGCTAGATGGGGAGAACCTCAGCTGCAGTAGCGAGGTTTCTTTTACAGTGCAAAAGGCACCCGAAAAAGAAGAGGAGGTAGAAAAACCGAAGTTAAAATTACCTCAGATAACTGTTTCAGCTAACTTTTCAGTCCCTCGTAGGTACATGCAATCGTTCACAGAGACGCAAAGCGTAACTACGTGGACATGGGTAGAAGACGAAACTGGGGGAGACACAGGGGGAACTGGAAACACTGGAGATGGAGGTAAAGAGAAAGGAGATAAAGAACATGGGGAGGGTTGGGGACCTGGTCATGGGCATGCATGGGGTCATGATGAGGACCACCCACATGGACCTGATGACCATCCAGACCATCCGCATGGTGAAGGCCACCCAGAACATGGAGACCATACTTTCCAGCCTGGTCACGGGCATCACCACGAGGGAGATAACGAGGAACCAGGAGAACCTGGGGATCCAGAAGGCCACTGGGAATCAGAAACTGATACCTCGACTCAAAAGACAACGAGGAAGGTTAAAACCGAGGCGTACAAGGGTGAGTTTAGGACACCTGTTGGTGAAAAAGATGAAGTCCTCATCTCCGGGGTTTATAATGTCACAACAGAGTGGTACACGAAACAAAGCTCAAAAGGAGAGACTGAGCTTGGTGTAGATAAGAAGAGAACGGCGGGTCTTGAAGTAGGGTATGCGAGGGATATCACCATAGCAAACCAAAAGTTCAACGTTGAAGGAAGGCTTGGTAAGATGTTCAGGAAAAATACACCTGTCTTGGCAGGATTGAAAATAGGTTACGGGGATCCGGCTAAGTTAGGAAGGATAGTTCTTGAAGGTGGGAACGACATAGGAAAAGCACTTCATGATATGATGATCAATCCAAGATTGTCTGTTGGGGCGGCCTATGAAAAACGCTTTGGAAGGTTCTCGTTTGCGGGTCAGGTTAGTGATTTCCAAGAGAAGAACCCATATGCATCTTTTACTGTGGGATTCACTTTTGGGAGTAGAAAATAACTCTCTTATTAGTTGACGTGGCTCCCCATGACTAGCTTTTAGTTACTTCGTAGAATCAATTCTTGGTCCTAAGAAAGAGAAGTCCCTCCCCCTTGGGAGAGGGCAGGACCCTGAACCACCGTAAATCTAACAAATTGCGAACGTTTAAATATCTACATTTGCATAACTAAAAGGAAGCCAATAGTGTGAGGGAATAGAATGAAACAGATCAAAACAATAACACACATAAAGAGCATGATTGATAGTCCTAGAGATATGGATAGAGGAAGAATACAGAATATATTTCAAGATATGATTGATAAGGACTATTCAATTGGCATTCATGCTTCCCCGGTGTGCTTTAATGAAGGAATTAATTCCAATGGTCTGGTCCAAGGGAAAAAGATGATCGACAGAGGTTCGAATCTTCCGGGCATCCATTTTGCTATTATGGACAATAGGCAGACTAGATGGTATGTACAGAACGGGAAAATGGGGCCGCTGATAAATAAGGTGAGGGCGACATTTGGGAACGTCCTGCATGTAGCTATGAGGAGAGGTGACAGACACTTCACAATATATCTTTTTGATGCTAAGCAAGCGATTGGATTAAACGGAAAACATGAAGTTGTGCATAGGACAAGAGCTTTTGACGAGATAAGGCTTATCAAAGATGATTCAAATACA
>JBDRNN010000064.1:0-4403 GCA_043811145.1 Candidatus Bathyarchaeota archaeon | reverse complement strand
GCTTTGGGAAGTGATACTGGAGGTTCAGTTCGATGTCCCGCTAGCTTTTGTGGAGTTGTCGGGTTAAAACCCACCTACGGCTTAGTTAGTCGTTATGGATTAATAGCCTACGCCAATAGCCTTGAACAGATAGGTCCTCTTGCCAAAGATGTCTATGACTGTGCCCTACTCCTAAGCATTATTGGAGGCGAGGACCCAAGAGACATGACATCTATAAAAATCAGGGGGCAAGACTACACAAAATTCCTCAATAGTAACACAGGTAAATTGAGGATTGGCATTCCGAAGGAATTTTTAGGTGAAGGTACTCATGAAGAAGTTAAGAAATCTGTCTCTGAAGCAGTGTCTAAGCTTGAAGAACTAGGTTTTTCTTCCGATGAGGTTTCTATTCCTACGCTTAAATATGCATTGCCCGCCTACTACCTTATAGCCATGTCAGAGGCCAGCTCAAACCTTGCACGGTATGATGGACTAAGGTATGGCTATAGATGTGAAGATAAGGGGATGAATTGGAACGAGGTTTATTCTCAGAATAGGCGCTTAGGTTTTGGGCCTGAAGTGAGAAGAAGAATAATCCTCGGTACCTACGCGCTATCAGCAGGATACTATGACGAGTTCTTCCTCAAAGCGCTAAAGGTTGCCACTCTTATTAAGAAGGACTTCAACAAAGCATTCAAACAATTTGATGTTTTAGTTGGGCCTACTATGCCTATTCCGCCTTTTCAAATAGGCGAGAAAATTCAAGATCCTATCTCCCTTTATATGTGTGATATCGATACAGTTCCAGTTAATTTAGCTGGAATTCCCGCTATATCGGTCCCCTGTGGCTACCATAATGGGCTCCCAATAGGTGTTCAATTTATTGCCCCGTCCCTTAGAGAGGATATAGTTCTAAAAACCGCGTACCTCTTTGAGCAAAATTTTCCCTACTGCAAGGATGCACCAAAGCTGTGAGGTGTTATGGTTTGGAGAAAGATGTAAAGATAGGTTTAGAGATTCACTGTCAACTCACTGCACTAAAGTCTAAGATGTTTTGTGGCTGTTCATCAGATTATAGAGGTAAAGCTCCAAACTCTTCAGTATGTCCAATCTGTCTAGGCCTACCGGGCTCTCTCCCTGCAATTAACGAGAAAACCATAGACCTTTCAATTATGGTTGCTCTAGCCCTGAACAGCGAAATTGCTAAAGAGACTCTATTTTTTAGAAAAAATTATTATTATCCTGATTTGCCAAAAAATTTTCAGATTTCTCAGTATGACAAAGCTGGAGGAGTACCGATAGCTTCCAACGGTAAAATCACTTTTACAGTAAATATGAAAAGAAAGGCCGTAGCTATCCGAAGAATTCATCTGGAAGAGGATCCTGGGAAACTATATTACCTTGGAAGCATAGATGTCTCCCCCTATGCTTTGGTGGATTATAACCGAGCAGGAATAGCTCTCCTTGAAATAGTGACTGAACCTGAGTTTGAATCACCCAGAGAAGCTAGGGTCTTCCTTCAAAAAATTAGGTCCATTCTTGAGCATCTAGATGTCTCGGACGGTTCATTGGAGGGATCTATGCGGTGTGACACTAATATCTCTCTAGCTGGCGGTTTGCGAATTGAAATTAAGAACATTTCCTCATTCAAAGAGGTTGAGAGAGCTCTAAACTTCGAGATCATTAGACAGAGAACTCTGTTAAATAGGGGGGTATCTATCAGACTGGAGACAAGGCACTGGGATGAGGCTCGAAGGGTTACGGTTAGCTTGCGCACCAAGGAAGAAGAGCAAGACTATCGATATTTCCCAGAACCCGACCTAGTTCCAATGCATATTTCGAAAGAACAGATTGAAAAGATGCGTTACCAAATTCCTGAACTGCCCGATGCAAGAAAATTAAGGTTCATAAAAAATTATAATCTCCCCCAATATGATGCTGAAGTATTAACCAGCGATAGATCTTTAGCAGATTTTTTCGAGAAATGCATTACTCTATATAACAAACCTAAACCAGTGGCTAATTGGCTAATGGGGGATGTTCTTCAGTGTCTTCACAGTCTCGAATTGGATTTACCTCAGTCCAAGATCAAACCAGAACATCTCGCTGAAATGTTAACTCTAATGGATGAAGGTGTTATCAGTATCAAAATTGCGAAGAAGCTCCTTTGGGATATAATGAAGACAGGTAAGATGCCTTCAACTATAGTTAAGGAAAAAGGCATGGTTCGAATCACCGACGTGGAAACCCTAGGAGAGTTTTCAAATAAAGTCTTCTCGGAATACCCGAAGGCTGTTCAAGACGCCCTAACTGATGAAAATGCGGTTCACTATCTCGTGGGCCAATTGATGGCATTGAGTAAAGGCAAGGCTGATCCAGAACTAACCAACAGAATAGTTCGAGAGAAGCTACAAACAATCAGAAATAAGCAATTTTCAGGCTCTAAAGAAGGAGAAGTTTCTCAGTGACTTTATTTACTAAATAGCTAGGAGCTGGACCTATGCCTAGTGACGTTGCAGTTCCAGGAGGTAGTTCTGTTAATCCTCGGTCCTCGATCAAAGCTACAGGAATGTCGATCTTTTCAGCTTGTTTCTTCAAAATTAGCAACTCCTCATATGAGCCAACCTTTAAAACTATTTTCCTTTGGCCTTCATCCATCCAACGTTTCCACCAATTACGCTGGCTCTTTTTAACTACCTCCGAAGCTGAAACCGCTGCGTGAGCAACCTGTCCGCACAATTTTCCTCTAGACATTTTTATGTCTGTTCTAACTACAATGTTTTGAGTGTACTCGAAAGACTCGGTGTTCATGGTGTTCATTTTATGATAACAACATATATATAGAAAATTATTCATCCTTTTCACATTTCGTATAGTCAATTGGTGGGCAGTGTGAGTATAAGAACTGAGGTAACTATGCCAAGCTGCACTTGGTGTAGTAAAATGATATTCCCTACTGAAAACTTTGTGAAATTTTCTTGTCCTAATTGCAGTGAAGTTAATATATCGAGATGTCAACGGTGCCGAACTCTTGGAAGGTCCTATAAATGCCCAAAATGTGGCTTCAGTGGACCCTAGGTGAAGCTTATGGGAAAAGTGGTAGCGTCATTTCGTATCCTACCTTCTGATATCGAGGTAAATCTGGAGGAGCTGAGGGGAGCTATTACTAATGCTCTACCTTCAGAGGCTAATGTTCATAAGTTTGAAGAAGAACCTATCGCCTTTGGTTTAGTCGCCTTGCACGCCTTTATTGTAATGCCTGAGGATATTTCTGGCGAGATGGATAAAATCGAAACTACTTTACATAACGTGGAAGGCATCGGGCAAATTGATGTCTTAATGGTAAGAAGGATATAACCCTTTATTTAGGCTTCAAAATAGACAACTTCGTTGGTATTTTTCACATTGTACGTTGATGATTTTTTTAGAAGGTGTCTGCTGATTGTAAACGGTTGGGGGAATTAATCTTTCACTTTAGCCTTTATTCATTGATGTGTGGAGCAGATAGTCAAGACTTCTCTCGAACAGTAGGTGCTTTTGTTATTTCAAAAAACTAATCGTTCCAGCAATCTTTATATTTAAACAAGATTATGTAGCCTAATGTAGCTACTAATTATGTAGCCACAAATATAATACTCTGATGTTAATTTGGATCAGTGGGCTTGTTTTTAGCAATAATTATGGGCATGTGAAAGATGGCAGATAAAATTCAGTTAAGGGTTACTGAAGCCAAACAAAGAGATGTTGGAAGAGGTAAGGCTAGAATTAGTCAAAAAGCAATGGATGAACTCAATGCTATGGCAGGAGATGTTCTAGAGATCAGAGGGAAGAAGACATCAGCCGCAATAGCTTGGCCAGCCTACCCGGAGGATCAAGGTTTAGACATAATTAGAATGGACGGTTTGATCAGAAGAAACGCTGAGCTAGCCCTTAATGAATTTGCATTGATTCGAAAGGCAGTTGCCCAAACTGCGCACGCCATATCTTTAGCCCCCGTTGATGTTAGAATAGAGTTTGACCCCGATTTTACAAACTTCGTCAAGTCCAGGCTTATGGAGATGCCACTTACTGAGGGAGATGTAGTTTTACTTTCAGTCTTCGGAAATGCTATGCCCTTTACAGTTACACGGGCAAAACCGGCTGGAATAGTCAAGGTTACACCTACAACTATATTTCAAGTTCTAAGCGAACCTAGTGCAGAAAAGAAAGGAATTCCTCGAGTTACCTATGAGGATATAGGCGGTCTCCACAATGAAGTCCAGAGAATTAGAGAGATGGTCGAACTTCCGTTAAGACATCCAGAGCTTTTCCAAAGGTTAGGTATCGACCCACCTAAAGGTGTATTGTTACATGGACCTCCTGGCTGTGGGAAAACCCTTCTGGCTAAGGCTGTGGCAAACGAATCTCATGCCTATTTCATAAAC
>JBDRNN010000063.1:0-3790 GCA_043811145.1 Candidatus Bathyarchaeota archaeon | reverse complement strand
TTGTTGTAATCCACTCCAAGCAATATGTGATTTCATTCTAGATATTGGTCTGGAAGCCCCAATATATACACCTTTAAAAATCGTGTATGTTTCATGACGGTGCATGGAAAACCTTTTTCGAGTTCACTTAACACATATAGTTTCAAACAGAGGATAATCTGCGATGGACAATTTAGATAATCTTGTACGCTTAATGAATAATAAAATTAAATCCGCTAGTGAAACGTTTGCTCGAGCTTTCCAAGAGTACTCGCTATTTACTTACGCCATTCCAGACGAGTCCAAAAGAGAGAACCCGTTACGTTATGTTTTTGAGAGTATGGTCCGCTATGGAATTTTGTATGGTGAAGTTTATGCAACATCCCCTAACCTAGAAGGAGTTGCAGTATGGCTTCCTTCTGATAAGGCTGAAACTACGCAGAAAATGATCCAAAGGATAAGTTCATTTTGGCTATCAGATTATTCCAGGCTAGGTAAAGAGGTTTTTTCAAAGATGATGGCTTATGCCGAATATAGTTCTTTAATTCACGAACGTTATACACCTTTCCGCCACTGGTATTTATGGCTACTCGGGGTAGATCCCAAGTTCCAAGGGAAAGGCTATGCAAGCAGATTGCTGAAAGCTATGTTTGCCAGAATAGATCATGAGCAGTTACCTTGCTACCTAGAAACGGAGGTTGAAGAGAACATATCTTTCTATCAACATTACGATTTTAAAGTGCTTGAGGAAACTCAGCTTCCCAGAACTGAAGTTCCTATTATAGCAATGTTAAGAAAAAAATCAGGTTAACTGCTGCCAGCAGTTTTTCCTCAAGTCCCAAAATTTCTTCGCGATTTATCTTTAGACTCCCGTTATTTTTCAAAATTCAAGTTTCAGTACCTCACGTATTGCGAAACCCTTTTCATGAAGATGTTAGCAAATTCATTCAAAGAAAATGACTGCAGCCACAACCGTTAGCCATAAGGCCTGCCAAGAAATTATTAAAAAGCTACTCAAGATACCAAACCCAACTCTTCAGAACCTAAACCAGTTTAAAAGTCAGGTCTCAAAAGCTCATCACCTGCAAAGTCTTCCCTCTAACTCTCAGATCATAAAAAATATGAAGAAAAATGAAGCCAGCCAACTGATTCAAATTCTTAGAAGAAAAAAGATCCGAACTATAAGCGGTGTAGCCGTTATAGCCGTTATGACCAAACCTTACCCCTGTCCTCACGGAAGATGCGTTTACTGCCCGGGAGGTCCAACAGAAGGAGTACCACAAAGCTATACAGGTCATGAACCAGCCGCTATGAGGGGAATTCAAAATGACTATAACCCATATAGGCAGGTGAAAAGTCGAATTATCCAGTTGAGGGAGATAGGCCATCTAGTCGATAAGGTCGACTTAATTATTATGGGAGGAAACTTCCTTTCTACTCCTCAGTCCTATCAACATGACTTTATCAAACAATGTTTAGATGCACTTAATGGTGACGGTGAATCGGGGGACCTTGAAGCTGCAAAGAAGAAAGCTGAGAGCGGCAGGATAAAAAATGTGGGAATAACGGTTGAAATTAGACCGGACTGGGCTAAGCAATCGCAAATCAACCAAATGCTAAATCTAGGTGTAACAAAGGTTGAGTTAGGAGTGCAAAACCCCAGCGACAAAATCTATCAACGAGTGGAAAGAGACCACACCGTAGATGACGTTGTTGAAGCTACACGACTTCTGAAAGACTCTGGACTAAAAGTTTGCTACCATATGATGCCAGGTCTTCCAGATTCAAACATCAAAAAAGATCTGGATAGCTTCAAAAAAATTGTTTCAAACCCTGACTTTAAACCAGACATGCTCAAGATATATCCCTGCCTCGTTACAAGAGGAACAAAACTTTACGACTGGTGGCTGAAGGGAGAATACAAGCCCTACTCAACCGAAGAGGCTGTGAAGCTTCTAAGCGAGGTTAAGAAGATTATACCCCCCTGGATAAGAATAATGAGAATTCAAAGGGACATTCCAGCAAAACTGATCGCAGATGGTGTAAAGATGGGTAATCTACGAGAGCTGGTCAACCAAAACCTAAGAGAGAAAGGTCTGAAATGCAAATGCATCAGATGCAGGGAAGTTGGCCACAAAACGATCAAAGAAAAACTCTATGTCAACCCTAAAGACCTGAAACTTCAAGTTCAAAAATACGAGGCTTCTAGAGGTATGGAGGCATTCATATCAATTGAGGAGATTGAAAGAGACTTGTTAATCGGCTACCTGAGATTAAGGATACCGTCAAATTGCGCATCCAGACCAGAGATAACGATGGAGAAAAGCGCTATCGTCCGTGAACTCCACATTTTCGGTCCTCTGGTACCGGTAGGCGAAACAATTTCTGATGCATGGCAACATAAAGGCTATGGAGCAAGGCTACTTTCAGAAGCTGAGAGAATTGCAAAGGAAGAATATAGTTGTAGAAAGATTTTGGTTAACAGTGCCCTAGGCGTGAAACCTTACTACTCAAAATTCGGTTATGTAGATGATGGCCCTTACGTATCGAAAAGTTTGGAGGATGATTAAACTTTGCCTGAACCAGAAATCTTGTCAGGTTATAGGGATAAAGCCCTTGAAATTCTTGAGAATGGAAAAGTGAAGATAGGTGACCTCATCAGAGTTGAAAAGGAAGGGGAAACCTATGAAGGTACCTTAATGCCCCGAACTGAACTAGGTGACCCTCACCATATAGTCATTAAACTTAAAAACGGCTACAACACCGGAATAAAAGTAACCGCCCATACAAAAGTCAACTTCATAGGTTCTGGAACTAAACCCTCCTTCGTTTCACCTCCAAAACCGCAAGAAAAAGCGGAGCTACCATTAGTTACAATTGTAAGCACTGGAGGAACCATCGCTAGTCGGGTTGATTACAGAACTGGAGCAGTTCATCCAGCCCTTTCAGCAGAAGACCTCCATACTATTGTTCCAGAAATCTCCAACCTAGCTAGGATAAAAGCTAAAATTCTCTACAGCCTCTTCAGCGAACACATAAGCCCAAAACATTGGAGCGAAATAGCAAAAACTGTCGGGAAAGAAATTGAGGAGGGAACATCAGGGGTTGTAGTTGCCCACGGAACCGATACAATGGCTTATACCGCAGCCGCTCTAAGTTTCGCCATTCAAGAGACCCCCGTTCCAATAGTCCTAGTAGGCTCTCAAAGGTCTTCGGATAGACCCAGCTCAGATGCAGCTTCAAACCTTCTAGGAGCTATTACTACAGCAGCTCACGCCCCATTCTCCGAAGTAGCGGTTGCTATGCATGAAGGAACTTCAGACGAAACTATAAGCATTCACAGGGGAACATGTGTTAGGAAATGTCATACAAGCCGGAGAGATGCCTTCAAATCGATTAACACTCCACCGATTGCAAAAATAATCGATGGAAAGATTAGTATGCTAACAGAAGATTATCGACACAGGTCTTCTTATAGAAAACTTAGGCTTAAACCTAATTTTAACGATAAGGTTTGTCTCATCAAGATGTATCCTGGGTTTCATCAAGAGATACTTGAATGGTTAGTAGATCAGAAGTTTCTGGGTATCGTGATGGAAGGAACAGGATTGGGACACATTAACCATGAATGTTATGAAGCTTTGGAGGAGGCCGTTAAGAGAGGGATCGTTGTAGCTATGACAAGCCAATGTTTATGGGGACGCACAAGAATGACCGTCTATGATACGGGTAGAGACCTTCTAAACATTGGAGTTATACCTCTTCAAGATATACTCCCTGAAACTGCTCTAGTAAAGATGATGTGGATTTT
>JBDRNN010000062.1:0-4756 GCA_043811145.1 Candidatus Bathyarchaeota archaeon | reverse complement strand
CTGGAGGAGGATTTTGGTATACCAGATAAGGAGATGACGGCTGTATTCTCAGGACACAGGGGATACCATATTCATGTCGAAAATAATTGCACAAACAAGTTGAACTCGATGGAGAGGAAAGAAGTTGTTGACTACATAACAGCCACAGGCTTAAAAGTGGAGCATCATGGACTTCTGAGAGAAAAACACATCACGTCTGGACCCGCTATGATAGATCTTGGATGGGGAGGAAGGATTGGAAAGGCAATTTACACCCTTCTCCTAAAAGATATTGAAGAGTTGAAAAGAATCAAATTAACGGATGACATTATCAAGAAGATAACTGAAAAAAGGGAACAGATATTGGATGCCTGGCAGAGGGGCGAAGGGTGGAATCAGCTGAGTGAACTAAAGAAATCAGCACGAGAAAAAATAATAAATGCAGCCTTAATTCATGGAGCGGCATTCATTGATACCGTTGTCACAACGGATACTCACCGCCTAATTCGACTGCCGAATACATTGCATGGGAAAACGGGGTTGAGGGTCATAGAAATGCCTATTAATAAGCTTCCGGATTTTGAGCCGTTGAGGGATGCGATAAGCTTTAGAGAGGAGTTCTACTCAATAAATGTCAAAGATGCTCCCAGCATCCAAATTGGGGAGAAAAAATATGGACCGTTCAAGAACACGAGTATTAAGTTGCCAGCAGCTGTAGCAATGTTCTACCTATGTAAGAACAGGGCAACTCTCGCTCAAAGTTTATGATCAGGATCAATGGAGTTAGATTGGATGTACAATGAATTATATGAAGGATGGCACAGGGAGACAGAGGAGAAAGAAGAGATCCAACCTTTACCTAAAGACTTTTATGCAAGGGTAAAAGCCTATATGGGAAGGTTGAAAGAGGAACTGAAAACGTTGGATGAAAACTCACTGAGAGGCCGATTGATTAAACAGGAAGATGAAAAATCAACCATCCTCTTAGAAGAACTGCTTGTTTTTAGACTCGGAAAAATACTTGGTCTAACCTTGGAAGAAAGACCATTAAAAACCACCAATTTGACTGTGGAAGAAGAGAAAATTCACCTCCAAATAACTGATGCAGTTAAGAATATGAGTAATATAAAGAAAGATAATTTCATAGTGAAGGAAGAACCTGAAAAAAGGGCTGAAGAGGGGCAACCAATGGATAGAACGGTGATTCGTTTTATAAAAAAAACCTCTGCTATGGTTGGTACCAATATGAAGATTTATGGCCCATTTGAGGAGGAAGATGTTGCTTCCATTCCATTAAAAAACATTGAAAAATTGATTCAGCAAGGAATCGGAAGAAGAGTGAATATTTCATGAAGATCCCCAAGAGTTTGAATGTTTACTGTCCGAAATGTAAGAAGTACACAGTACATACAATATCACTATATAAAAAAGGCAAAGAGAGAGTCCTTTCCAAAGGAGCTAGGACACATGAAAGGGAGAAGAAGGGCTATGGTGGACAAAAATATCCCGAGCTAAAGAGAACAGCGAAGACTACTAAAAAAGCTACATTAAAACTATTATGCAAGAAGTGCGGATATACGGTCCAAAGAAAAGGTGTAAGATTGAGAAAGGCAGAGATCTGAATACATGAGCGTGATTTCTTGAAAAAGAAAAGATTGGAACCCATACCTAAGCCTGGAAGTAATTTTATCAAAGTGAAATGTCCTGACTGTGGAAACGAGCAGATAATCTTTAACAAGACAAGCATTTCAGTCAAATGTAACATTTGCGGAGCATTGTTAGCAGAACCCACGGGCGGAAAAGCATCAATTAAAGGGTCAGTAGTAATTAATTTGGCCTAAAGCAGATTTTACCTAAACTTCTTTTGCTTTAACTTTCCAGATTTTGTTGGGTATTATTGTTCTATTTAGAGATTCGTTAAGGCTCCCCGATCTATAGCCTTCTACATCCATTGTGACATAAACGAAACCAAGTTTGCGAAGACCATCAGCTAAAGTGTCTAACAACTTCTCACTGAAGAAAAAGCTTCTTTCGCTCCGACTAACTTCTATTCGTGCAATATTTCCATGAACTCGAACTCTTAAATGTCTGAATTTATGAAGGCTTTTAATAAACCTCTCAGCCTCAGCAGTCATTAAGAGACGTTTAGCGGTGATTTTCTCACCGTATGGGAATCGCGATGACAAACAAGCCATTGAGGGTTTATTCGCAGTAGATAGCCCCAATGCCCCCGCGAGAAGTCTTATATCCCTCTTCGTTAAACCAGCGCGTGCAAGCGGACTTATAATTCCTTTCTCCATCAATGCAAGGGCGCCGGGTCTATGCTCCTTCAGGTCGTCAGCATTTGTCCCATCCACTACAGCCCTTAAACCTTTTTGTACAGCAATCTTCCTTAGCCTTGATGCGAGTTCTTTTTTGCAGTAGTAACACCGGTTTGGAGGATTTTTGATGAAATTGGAATTTTTCAGCTCATTGAATTTTATGATTAAATGTTTTATACCTATACTTTTCGCAAACTTCTTTGCTTCTTGAAGTTCTTCAGGAGTCATGGTTACTGAATCAGCAGTGACTGCCATGGCTTTATCTCCAAGCGTTATTTTTGATACGGCAGCTAGTAAAGAACTATCAACACCACCAGACAAAGCTACTAGAACGCTACCTTCTTTCTCCAGCTCAGTTTTTAACTTTTTAAATTTTATTTTTATACCCTTACCAAGACCTGCCATAAAACTCACACTGGGTTATTGAGGAAATATCACGCTCATATAAAAGGCATTATATGTAATTTTGGCAGCCTTACTAGGTTTAGCATGAAAGACACACAATATTATGCATTATCTTAAGCTATATGAAAAAACCGATTATTAAACGAGGGATGAAGCTATTTCGGATATAGCTGAGATGAAACGCTCAATTTCTTCTTCCGTGTTATAAATATAAATGGAAGCTCTTATCGTTCCATCAGGAGTTTTAAGAACCTCCTTCATCAGAGGTAATGCACAATGGTGACCAGAACGTACATTTATATTTTCTGAAACATTCAGAACTAAAGCCACATCGTAGGGATTAAGTTCACCGATATTGAAAGAAATTATACCCGTCTTAAATTTAGGCTCGGGCCCATATATTTTGATTTTCGGTATTTTCATAAAGGCTTTATGAATTGTCTCCATAAGCTTTCTTTCATGTTGAGCAATTTTATCCATGCCAATGTTCTTGAGATAATCGACTGCAACACCAAGACCGATAGCTTCTGCGATAGGTGGTGTTCCAGCTTCAAACTTCTTGCCACCCTTCTCCAACTGAAAATAGTCTGACCCGACTTCAAGTACCGGACCACCGCCAACAAAAAGAGGTTCAATCTCGTCCAGGAGCTCCTCCCGGATGTATAAGGCTCCTGCTCCGGTTGGACCACAGGTTTTATGCCCTGAAAATGCAAGAAAATCGCATCCAATCTTCTTCACGTCAACCTTCAAGCTTGGGACCGATTGAGCCCCATCTACCAGAAATAGAGCACCATGTTCATGGGCTAATTTTGAAATTTCATTTACAGGTAGAATGACCCCCAACACATTTGAGACATGTGTTAAGGATACTAACTTTGTATGATCATCTATTTTTTTCTCCAAATCATCTAACTGGATGAAACCTTTCCCATCGGGTTGTATAACTTCAATATCAATACCGTATCTCTTCTTGAGGCGTAGCCAAAGAAGATAGTTTGAATGATGCTCAAGAAAAGATGTGATTATCTTATCGCCTTTTTTCCAATCTAAACCATAGGCGACAGTAGCTATTCCTTCAGTTGTATTTCCTACAATTACAATTTCGGAGCTGGACTTTGCATTTATGAAATTGGCAATTTTTCTATGAGCCTTATCAAACTCTTCACTCGCCTTCTGAGAGATCTCATAAACGCCTCGCTCAATATTCGACCGATAATGATGGTAATATTCGAGCATTTGTTGAATAACCGGTTCAGGGGTTAGGCTGGTGGCTGCACTGTCAAGATAAATAATGCCCGAATCTAGAATAGGAAAATCTTTCCGAATTTTTTTAACAACGAGTGACATTAAATAAAGCCACCAACTCACGGTTTGAATTCTTTATAACATCGTTATATAACCATTTTTTTCAACATTAATCATCAAAACAATGCATATTTAACTTACTGATGCTATTATCGTCTGTATAAAATGTCCAGTAGGAAAACAGAAGTAACCAAGATAGATTTACGTAACAAAACCAGGGAACGGTTAGTCGAAAATGTTGCTAGGGAAGCCCCTGTAAACCTTTACGTTAACGATGAGCATGTAACTACAATTCTAGCATCACCAACTAAACTTAGGGAGTTTGTTTTAGGTTTCCTAGTCGGTGAGGGCATTATCCGATCAGCGGATGATGTAAAAGACATATGGATAAAAGACCTAGATGCAAAAGTTCAGACAATCAGCAAAGTGCAAACACGTGTAAAAGCTTACCACATAACAAGGGTCATTACTACAACCTGTGGCTCGGTGGAGGCTTATCTAAGTCTACTAGACCGTATGGATAAACCTAAAGTGACCTCAAAACTAACAGTTGCAGCGCAGAATATACGCAAAATGATTGAGGAACTTAATCGAAAATCTCTAGATTTCAGAACCACTGGAGCCACCCATGCTAGCGCCATTTTCATACCAGGATGTAAACAAGTATCGTTCTGTGAGGATGTTGGACGCCATAATGCCGTAGATAAAGCCATAGGTGAAGCTCTTCTCTCAAGTGCCGATCTCTC